>CAZSWB010000105.1:0-3288 GCA_964610675.1 uncultured Candidatus Saccharibacteria bacterium | reverse complement strand
CCTACTATCTATTTTTTTGTTCGCATGCACAAGGTGATTTTATGTGGATATGAAGAAAAGGAACAAAAGCAACCCCACAACGATGCGATACCAGCCGAACGCGCTCATGGTGTGGTTCTCTAAAAACCGTAGCAGCCACTTTACCATGATAAGCGAGACGGCGTATGCAACCAAAAAGCCCATGACGAGCATGAGAACATCCTGCTTGTCCACGATAGCCTCGTGCGATTTTACAATATCAAAAGCGGATGCTCCGAATATGGTGGGAACTGCCAAGAGGAACGAAAAAACAGCCGCATCTTTTCGCGTCACGCTTAGCGCCATGAGCGCAAGGATGACGACGCCCGATCGCGAGACTCCCGGAACAACCGCAAGCGATTGCGCTATACCCGCGAGAAACGCTTCCCGATACGTAATACTTGAAATTGAGCGCGCATAGGTGCGGTGAGAGAACCGTTCAAAGAGGATGAAGGCGATTCCGACCGCGATGAACATACCGAGCTGGAGCGTTGCGCTTTCCAAAAACACCCCTTTTATGATCTCGTACAATACGAAACCGATGACTGCCGTCGGAAGAAATGCAAGCAACACTTTTTTTATGAGCGTTGGGTTATGGAACGTTGTTTTCGCAAACGACGTCACGACCGCGAGAATGGCTCCGGACTGGATCGCCACTTCAAAGAGCTTTTGTAGCGGCGTTTGTTCTATACTGAGAATTCTCGCGGTCCAGATAAGATGAAACGTTGACGACACGGGCAAGAACTCCGTGAGTCCCTCCACGATTCCCAGTACGACCGTCTGTAGGATGTTCATAGTACGATGGTACTAGATTTTCACCGCTTGTGCATGCGTGTTTATACGAAGATCGTACTCCCGCTGCAGTGCATGAACAACCTCCGATTACGTTACGTTGTGGAAATGGGTTCTTTTTCGAGAATGGTGCGCATCTCGAGGAGTTCTTCGAAGAGAGAATGAAGACTCTCCTGCTGCGATTGAGAAAGATTGCCATGCAAACTGATTACGGTCAGTTTTTCAAGAAATTTATAGTACATGTCATTGAACCGTTCGCGAAGCGCGTGCACTTGTACGCTGTATGCGCCTGTCGGCTCGCCTTGGATCAAGAGTTCTGTCAGAATGGCATTGCCGTGCGAATGAGGTATATTCGTATGCGGGGTATATACGGTGACGAATGATGCGGGTGAAAGAGCGGGTGAAACTTTGTTCATATATTGATTGTTTGTAGTGTATACTTTTTTTCATGAGGAAACAACCGGAAGTAGCGGTATTCGGCGGAGGTTGTTTTTGGTGTACGGAGGCGGTATTTTCGTCAATTCGCGGTGTTCTTTCCGTTGTACCGGGATTTATGGGCGGCACTGTGGAAAACCCGAGCTACGAAGCGGTTTGTTCCGGAACGACGGGTCATGCGGAGGTAAGTTACATTGAGTATGACCCTGAACAGATCGCGTACGGTGATTTACTGACGGTATTTTTCGCCACGCATGACCCCACGACGTTAAACCGTCAGGGAGCGGATGTTGGTACGCAGTATCGATCCGTCATCTTTTATGCAAATGAGGGGCAACAAGCGGAGGCGCAGCAGTTCATTCGTGAGCTCGACACTCCGGACGCCAAGATTGTGACGGAAATCGTACCGCTCGCGGACTTTTATCCCGCCGATGAACGTCATCGGGAATACTACATGAAAAATTCCGAGCAAGCGTATTGCCAAGTGGTTATCAGTCCTAAGCTGGAAAAGTTGCAAGCTAAATATGCAGAGCTGCTGAAGCGGTAACATATTTGCAATTAAATTGCATGTGCATTACGATATATGTATGATGGATTTTGCAACTCAATTGCGAGAAGTCGGTGAGCGGGTTACACCGGCGCGTCTTGCGGTGCTTTCCGCGCTGGAGCGAGTGAAGCGTCCGTTGAGCGTGGAAAAGATTATCAGTGAAGTGGGTGAAAACGATATTGATTACGTTACGGCATATCGCACTATTACCCGATTGAAAAAGGTGGGGCTCGTGCGCCAAATCGATTTTCATCACAACCATGCGCATTATGAGCTTGCATCGCTCGGGGATCATCACCATGTGGTATGCACGAAATGCAGTAGGGTGGACGAGGTATTGCATTGCAACGTAGAGCTTATGATGCAATCTGCGCTGCAAGCGACTGAGTTTGCCGAAATATCGCAGCATTCCCTGGAGTTTTTCGGTATCTGTAAAAAATGCGCGGTATGAAAAAACACATGAGTATTGGAATATGCGCAATTGTTGTGATCGGCGTGCTCGGATACGCGGTGGTGTATCGGTTTGGGCAGGAAAACCAACCCGGTTCAGATACGCAGCGGTTGCAGGTTGTCGCATCGTTTTATCCGTTGGCGCATATTGCCGAGCAGGTGGGACAGGAATTTGTAGAGGTGGTAAACCTTACACCGGCCGGAGCCGAGCCGCATGATTTTGATCCGTCGCCGAAAGATATCGCATCATTGCAACGCGCGAACGTGTTTATCTATAACGGAGGGGGGTTTGAGCCTTGGGTGTCGCGCATTGCTCCCGAATTGGAGCAGCGCGGCGTTCGTTTGGTTGAAGCGACACAAGGACTTGATCTGCTCGCGCAAGCTGAGGATCATGAGGAAGAGGAGGAACAGGAAGAAAGTGCGGACCCTCATGTGTGGCTTGATCCGGTACTGGTACGAGACCAGGTACGCTTAGTCGCATCCGCGTTTGCAGCTGCAGACGCATTGCACGCTGAAAAATATTTGGAGCATGAGCGGACATATATGCAACAACTTGACGCATTGCACCAAGATTTTACAGTCGGACTTTCAACGTGTGCGCTGCGCGATATCGTCGTATCCCATAGCGCGTTCTCGTATCTTGCAACACGCTATGATTTGAACATGATTCCCATTATCGGTTTTTCTCCGAACGCCGAACCGTCTCCCGCTCGGCTCGCTGAAATTGCGCGGCTTGTGCGCGATAAGGGGATTACGCACATTTTCTTTGAGGCCCTGATCAGCCCGAAGATCGCGGAAACAATCGCTCAGGAGACGGGCGCGCAGACGCTTTCATTGAACCCGTTGGAAGGACTGACGGAACAAGAGATACGCAGCGGAAAAGATTACATCAGTGTGCAGCGGGAAAATCTTCGCGCATTGCGCATCGCACTGGATTGCGTATGAGCAAAGAACTGGTAACACTGGACCATGTATCATTTTCATATACGGATGAAGTTGTTGTCGATGACGTTGTGGTCCGCCGCGAAGGCCGCGCTCTCCGGGGA
>CAZSWB010000104.1:0-3293 GCA_964610675.1 uncultured Candidatus Saccharibacteria bacterium | reverse complement strand
GAAAATAAATCGAACTTTATTACGACAGAATAGCGAGAATCTTGAAATACCGGAATTGATGACCCCTATTACAAACCGAAACTATACTTCTACCAACTCTATTGGGATACCAACGGGGGTCGCAAATGAAAGCAATCCTTTAACTGTGATTCCTTTTATACGAACATTAGTATCTGGATTTTCCACTGTATACTTTTTCCAGTTTTGTCTTGACATGTATCGTACTAGTATTGCACAATGTGTAAACTTGTACATTTGTTCACTTCGCTTCCATTTTTGGAGAAATACCTATGAGCGTTGCACTACCGTCCCTTCCCCCCGAGGAATACGTCGCCTTACAACATACCAGTTACCGGACGCCCGAGGAGTTGTTCATCTTGCAAGTAGATATTCTGCGATGCAAAGGACTGGATCTACCAAATACTGATATTGAACGACTGTACTCGTGCATTCCGCGTCAGCGACAACTTTTCCTCATAGTTCCGCCACTGCCCGACACCCTCTATCTTACGCGTTTAATGTCTTTGATCGAAATAAGCGGCAAGAAGGGAGTAAGCTGGCTTTACGGATCTGAATTATCGGACGTTGTAAATGCACCAAAGGCGGCACACCTTCTGCTCGATGTCGAAGACGGACGCAAGCGGCTCCATACCGAGTCATCTGTCTCATTCCAAAACATTGTGCAAGAAGGACGTGTCGCCTACACAACGTGGCGCGGTATCGTCCACGCTATGGTGTTCCCGTACGTGCTTAAACACCACTACCTGGAATTGGTGGGTTCGCGCCACCGGAATAGGGAGGAAATAGGTCTGTATCTGCATAATGGTGTTCCGATACTCGGCCGTAGATCTACCAAAGCGCGTCATACATGGGGCGCTCCTTCCGCTGGCGGTGTCGCTGGTGCTTGAGATTCGAAACCTAGGCAAATACCCTTGGGTTGAAAAGTATACGGAGGTGACTACAAAGCCACCTCCGTTTTTTAATCTTCTACGGAGATAGCATAATATCTCCTTTTTATATCGAGTGTTTTTGACACATATTAAACCAAACCTTCATCTCACCTGCCGAAAGATTAATAGACTCTTCTTTATTTTAGCGATCCGGACAGCGACTTCCGGATGTTCATGCTTCAAGGTTGTGGTATAGAAGTGGTCAACACAAAGCACACCTTCAAAATTCAGAAAGGATGGTGCATATCATGCGTTAGCTGTATTTTCCTCCTTGGGTTCATACAAGAAGTACTGCACTAGCGTTATTCCCCACATAAAAATCCCAATGGAGAATGAAGCGAACGGTAACCATGCTTTCGTAAGAATGAAAAATCCGATTGATGACGCATAAAAGGCCAGAGCAATGAGAATGGTGAGAAGGGGTTGACCTGATCGTTTTTCCTGATAGTTTTTCTTAATTTGAGCAGGGATACCGATAAGAACCAAAGCAAGTGAAAATATGCTTACCAAGAGACTGAGTATAAATTGCAAATCTATAGGAAAAGTATAGCAGGTTCTGTCTTTATTTTGTTGGCAGGGGTGGCAGGAATCGAACCTGCGACTTTTCTTTTGGAGAGAAAGATCTTACCACTAGACCACACCCCTAATTTTGTCAATTAATGCAGTGTAATAGAAATTTATCTCCTTGGCTAGCCCGCTATCGTAATAGCGGATTGATATACAGCCAGGATATCCAACCTTAATGTTCTTACCGGAGTTCTGTTTTTTATAAATATATATCTTACTTCCAGGGATGCCCGTTACTTCTGACCAAAACTTCTTCTGCTTTTCCGTATTATGGTAACTGTGTAAATGTAATTGAGCACGAATCTTTTCATTCTTCACATTAAAGCATGTGCGGAGAAGTTTTAGATATACCCTAATCATGTCGGGATCAGAATTCATAAAATTAACCGAGCTTGAATTCTTTGACCCCTCTCCCCAGTAGAGCATAGCGCACAGCAATTTTCCTATTTCAGGAGTAAGCTTTATTTTCTTCATGTCCCTATTTACCGTGGTGATAATTTCATGATCCCGTTTTTCTATTCTCAATCGAAAAGATTCACGTGCACGCTTCCGACCATCTATACCCAATTGCCGAATCCGTGCCTTAGCTTTAGCATTCATTTCCACTTTACATAACCAGTCGGAACAAGTTCCCTTTGGAACATTTAGGAGTTCCCAAATCTCTCGGTAGCTATATCCTTTCTTTCTTAGCGCAATCGCCTCTATTTTTGTCGCCTTTCTCGTCATAAATGAACCCTTAATAATAGTTATGTAGTTACATTCATTATATCACTTTTTACACCACAAAAGAGGGTGGATTTATCCACCCTCTTTCCCTTAATATATTTCTGTTATTTCTTCGCTTTTTCTTTGTGCGTCGTATGCGCTCTGCACTTTTTGCAGTACTTTGAGCGTTCCAGTTTCGTGCTATCCTGACGCTTGAGATTCCTTCTGGTATGATAGTTGAACCCTTTGCAATCAATGCATTGGAGGCGAATGAGAAAATCCTGTGACATAGTCGATATGATAGCAGAAAAGGGAAAATTTGCAACTTCCTAGTACGTCTGTTTTAAAATCCATTGGGAAATCGCATCTTCCCACTCATACAGCCGCTTCGCCTTCGGCTCCGTACTTCCGCTCGTATCCACCCTGTTCCAAATACCGTTTACAGTCACGTAATTTGCAACTATTTTCCACTCGGGATTTATCACGTCAACAAGGGTCACAAGAATCCTCTGTTCCGTCCCTCGTCCGTCGGTATAGTCAACAAATGCGGTGTTCGGCATATCGGTTACAAGCATGCGCGTTGCACGCGCTTTCGGGTCCTGTGCCATCGCCTGAATATGCTGCTCAATAAAGGCAACCATCGTACTGTCTTCCACCGTAGTCGTCACACCCGCAACCGCATGGGAGTCGTCATCCGGCTCGCTTGTCTGCACCAGGTATGTTTTTCCGGGAAAACTCGGAATAATCGCTTCATCCTTTATGAGACCGGTTGCAATCTGCAAAATATACAGATGGCGCTCACCTTCTCGAGGACTTGCAATAAAAGCGGCCAAAGAAGAAGACCCCGGACTGTGCGCCGATTCAAATACAGCGTCCATTCGAGTAATCGGCCACTCCTTGGTTGCATTTGCCATCCAGAACGATAAATTCCTTCCGTCTTGAATTGCATACAATAGCGAATCGTTTTCCAACCAACGTACAAACACGACGGTACCCTTTACCGATTTTGAGATGGCTTGCTCATTTCCCCTGCCCACAAACAATCGAGAAAATCCCTCGGAAGAGGTCTGT
>CAZSWB010000103.1:0-3526 GCA_964610675.1 uncultured Candidatus Saccharibacteria bacterium | reverse complement strand
CCCCCTTAGTCCACTTTTAACTTTTAAAGTGTTCACTTTTATCTTTTAGGTAACAGGGTTGCTTGGGTGCAACGAGAGTCGTGTCGAGATGGTAACCAGATAGGACAAAACGCTTCATTATGATTTACCGCGTGAATAAACTTTAAAACCTGTAATTCCATATAATAGCGATAAATGTGACATTGCTTAAAATCCCGAAGGTAATGCTTGGTGTCTAGACGGTTATTAATGACATGAATGAATTGTGCAATATCAGATTGCCTTATCGTATTCATAGTCCTATGCTTCAATCTGAAAAATCGTAGAACTTCAGCGTCAACGATATCCGACCGAAAGAGTTCAACCAAATCATAGGCAAGTGGCTTGCTTGTTGCATTTCGAGCTTCGTGCAATATTCCAAGTGCCGAGGTAATACCGTGTTTTTCAACTATGTTGTCTACCGTATTTGTAAGATGGTGGTATCCGATATTGAGAAATACATTTACCACATCTTTTTCTTTTTTACCTCGATTTTTAAATCCGCACCAAGGTTGAAGTAATGTTGCATATACTTTCCAAAAAGATTTTGCAGCTCGTGCTTCGTACAGGAAAACATCCTGCATTGATTTGATAGTGTCATGAACTGGCATTTGGTGTACATTTCTATATTTTTTTAGAAGTACTCTCTGGCGTTGTATTTTGATATCAATAATACGCTTCGCCGATTGAAGGCGGTACTCACTTTGTCGATAGGCACATAAATTGGAAAGCCAACGTGCGTTCATAGAGATGTAGATTATTCCAATATTTAGCATACAAAAATCCCGCACTCGTCATAAGAAGAATGCGGGTGAAAGAACTATAGACTGCGGAGATAATCTTCCTTGAGCCTCTGCGCCATAAGAAGCTTATGCTGCTCGCCTACTGCATAAGGAGGTGGAGTGGATGTCGGCTTAAAGCGTTGAACACTCCCACCGAATTCCTTCACCTTATCCTCCAGGTGGGCAATCAATTCGGCGATTCCACCAGTGTTCTGAGCCATCCAGTTCAACCCCAGTGTGCCTCCGCGCTCTGGATTTCCGCTGTCTGCCAGCTTGCCAACCTTACTACGGATTACGAGGTCTGAGACTACAAAATGAATGCCGAGTTTCATCAGTCGACTCACTATCTCTCGGTGATTCTGCTTTTGCTGACGACTCAGAATACGAAACATGGTACGACGAGCTTTCAAAAGCCCTTCGTATTTGCGAGAACCCTTTGTTACACTCTTGAGGCGTTCCTCAACCGCATCAATACGTGGCTTCCAATGTTGATCAGGTCGCCACAGTTTGATTGCAAAGCTTCCTTGCGAGTAACATATACCGATTGCTGTGGCTCCAGGTGCGAGAAAGATGAGTGCCTTACGATTTGGTTTTCGTATATTTGGTTTCTTCATTTCTCCAGCTAGAGCAACCCAGAATCGACCGGGCTTAGCGCGTTCCTTTTCATCACGAAAAAGTGTAAATTTCTTCACAGCTTTCCAACGGGAAATCTGCTCCTTTTGGTATTCTGGGATGGGGAATGTCCATGCAGTAGTATTGAGGGAACCGTAGCGAAGAACGAAATTCTCATCTACTACCTTGAATCCGTATCGACCGGGAATTTCACAAAAGAATTCTTCGCGGTCTCGAAGGCGAGGAGGGCGTGCATCAGGGTCACCGTTTCTCCGCAATGCCATAAAGGATGTAAATCCTGCATTGACGGTATCCAAGGTTTCTTCCTGCCAATTTCGTGGCACCATCTTGTATGCTTGATTATTTGTACGCAACGGTGTGAGTCCGTTGATTTGATCGAACAGTGTAATGGCGTGTTCTTTAAATGCATCCGCAAGCTGCAGGAGCAGTGCCTCGCGTCGAGATACTACCCGAACAGGGATGCCGAGCTCGCGCAACTTCTTGCTCGCAACCTTCCTCATGTTAAGTTCCCATATCTTATAACCCTCTGCTTCCGCTTCTTTGCGAGCAGCGGCTATTTGGTCATAAATGGGCTTGAGATTAGTCTCATACACTCCGTGCCGTTCTTGAACGGCACGATTCCATGTATCCTGAAGGATTCCACTGATCTGCCATAGGATGCGTTGTTGATCCTCGGTAGGATGAATTTCGAATTTAACTGAACGGTACAGTACATCGTCCTTTTTTCGGCCTTTTACCATCGACTATTCTCCTGGAACGAAGGGTATGTTATGAAAAGAACATAATGGATTATGTACCATATTAGTTGTTAAAGTGCAAGTTTTTTTAGTGAATGAAAATCTGAAGCACATATACAACTTCCCGATGATGAATGGGTAGGCTATAAATATGTTCAGTGATCCGTGATAGAATTCGTTGTAATAAAATCACCCTTGACAAACGATCGTGATTCCATATACTACGAGCACACAGAAGCAAGGATGGTTCTTTCAGAATTTTTTTGAGAAGCATGAGAAAAACATACCCTATAATCGGGTAGCAAGAGATGATATTCTCATGAGAAGCCATTTTCGGGTCTTCACCTGAAGACTTATGCGGAGTAGCACCGCCGTTCTGGTCGTGAGCAAGCCAGAAATGAAGCCCGATACTCTCGGGAAATCCCCTACACTGCTCTTTGTCTAGTCTCTAACCACCCCTTAGGTGGACAAGGGGGTCTGCTACTATGCCTCCACGCCTGTGCTTCCGGTCTGTTGGTCTCTAACCACCCCTTAGGTAGAATCGCTTCTCAAATGTATTCCTACAGAGCTGCTTTTGCGGCTCTTTTTTCTTTCTTACCATAATGCTCAGTTACTTTATCAACATCATGCAACTGTATTATAATCGTATGGAGATAATACCTTATGAACACACCAACATTCGATATCGAACAACAGTATTGGTCACAAGACATCCGCTGCATCGCCGGATTGGACGAAGCCGGAATGGGCGCTCTCGCCGGTCCGGTTGTTGCCGGAGCAGTGATGTTTTCTCCAACCGCCTTAGAAATAATTATGAGTGCGGAGAAAAAAATTCCGCTCAGAGACAGCAAACTGCTATCCGCAAGCCAGCGAGAGAAAGCGGCGATATTCATCAAGGAAATAGCTGATTTTTGGGCTATCGGAGCTGCATGCGTTGCAGAAATTGATCAAATCAATATCCGAAACGCTTCTCATCTCGCGATGCGGCGCGCGATGGAGTCGCTCCATAATATTCCGGATATGCTCATCATTGACGGTACCAGCACCAACATTCATCCAACCATATTTTCTCTTTCCGTCATTAAAGGTGATCAAGTATCGTACTCAATCGCCGCCGCTAGCATTCTGGCAAAAGTAACTCGGGATTCCATTATGCATGAACTGCATGCGATACACCCCGAATACGGCTTTGACTCGCATAAAGGGTACGGATCAAAGAAGCATATGGAGGCGCTGAACAAGTTTGGAATAACGGAACATCATCGGAAGAGCTATGCACCCATCGCAAAACTCGTTCGTGTTGTTACCTAAAAGATAAAAGTGAACACTTTAAAAGTTAAAAGTGGACTAAGGAGG
>CAZSWB010000102.1:0-3553 GCA_964610675.1 uncultured Candidatus Saccharibacteria bacterium | reverse complement strand
AGAGCGACAAGCTGCGGACGGTTGCCACTCGCAAGAGAAAATCTGAGCCTACGCTGACGACTCCACCCACGGCTTCCAATATGGAAATGTTGACAGCCGCGATAGATAGAATGGCGAGCGCTCAGGCGGAGCAGTCGAATCTACTGAATCAGCAAATGGAGTTGCTTAATGAGCGGCTTCCACAGATCGTGGAGGTATTGCCTCCTCCAGAAGCTGTGAGGAAAAAACCTTGTCCACCTGGCTCATAACTGCGAAGTAAGCTCTTTGAGACCAACAACACCGGTATTGCATTTCGCGATCCGGTGTTCTTTTTTATTCAACAGTGACCGCTCACCCCCGTACGCTCCATTTGACAAATAGAACGAGTTAGGAGTAAGTTGGCATGTGCTCTTTGAAAACCTATGTTTCTTTATTCATCTTTGAAAGGAAGATTATTTTTGACCAACAACCACTCTGATTCTAAGGTCGTGACGTATCCAACCCCTTTTGTTCCAGGGCTTTCTTGGAAAGAAAGAATTGAAAGGTGTGAGTTTAATCATGTCGAAAAGGGTCTTCTACGAAGAATTGGTAAATTTGTTGATATCGAGAACGAAGATCCTTCTTTACTTGATATCGAGCTCTATTGCCCCGGATCGTCGATAAGGAGTATTGGAATAGAGTCGTTCCTACGTAAAAACGGTAAAGAAATCATCTCACCTGCTCGGTTTCTGCACTTTCTTGAGACCCATGCAGACATCACGCTGCACGAGCTCAATCCGGCCGACGACCCAGCCGTTGTTTGTACGAGAAAGGTATATGTAGGCTGGCAACATAAAGTGTATGTTCTTAAAGCATATATAAGCGATTGGTATCGATCCTTGCGCCTGTCTCCTCGGGATGAAATTTGGCCAGATACTTATCGTTTCGCGTCTGCCCACAAACTATGCTGGTACCCAGATATTGGACAACCCCCTAAGAGCTAGGACATGCTACAAAGCATTTGATGGCCGTTGCCCCGTAAGGATCAATCGATCTACTACGGGGTATTTTTTTACCCGTAATTCTCTTGATTCTGTAAAGTGTTTACGTAATACTTGTTGCATATGTTATGTCAACGGTGTCAACTACGTCCTGCTGCAGTAAAGGTAAGAAGGGTAAATAACGGCAGTCAGGAAGAATTTTCTTTGTGCGAAGTATGCGCGCAGGAACTTGGAATACGAGCGCAAACTCCACTTGCGGGTGATTCGCTCGGAGGTTTTTTTGATGACCCCTTTTTCGGTCTTGGCGCACATAGACATGGGTCCACACTCGGAAAGCAGTCACAATCTGAGCGTGTGAATATTTTTGATGCGTTTTCCGATCGTGCAAAAGCGGTAGTCCAAAAGGCGGCTGAATATGCGAAAGAAGAGGGAAGCCCTGTTATTGACACGGAACACCTTCTTATCGGAATCGCGGAAGAGGCTGACGTAGGACGCAAGGTACTCGAGAAGTTGAATGTTTCTTCTGACGAACTGGTGGGGTATTTGCGCGAAAATATGGTAAAGGGAGAGAAAAAGTATGGCGAGGAGGAAGTGCCGGAGCTATCTCCACGAGCAAAGCAGGCGCTTGAATTGGCGTGGCATGCTGCGAGAAATTTGGAGCATGATTACGTGGGAAGCGAGCATATGCTCATCGGACTCATGGAAGAAGGAGAAGGCTTGGCTTCGCAAACGCTGAAAAAGTACGGATTAACAGATACAAAGGTGCGCCAGGCAGCGCTTGGAGTGGTTGGAAAGGAAGGCGTGAAGACGGGACAACCAAAAGAGCAGAGCACAACACCGACGCTTGATCAGTACAGCAGAGATTTGACCGTACTCGCACGACAAGGCAAATTGGATCCCGTTATTGGCAGAGGAGAGGAAGTGCAACGCGTCATACAGATACTTTCTCGAAGAAGAAAGAACAATCCGGTGTTAATTGGTGAGCCGGGAATCGGGAAAACGGCTATTGCGGAAGGTTTGGCGACCAGAATTGTGAATGAAAACATACCGGATTCCTTGAAGGGGAAGCGAGTGCTTTCTTTGGATCTGCCCGGGTTGGTGGCCGGATCGAAATTTCGGGGAGAATTCGAGGAGCGGATGAAGAAGGTGGTCGATGAAGTTGAGAGCGCCAAAGGAACAGTTATATTGTTCATAGACGAATTACATACCATTGTAGGTGCTGGTTCCGGAGGCGAGGGGGGTATGGATGCGGCAAATATTTTAAAGCCCGCACTTGCGCGCGGAGACCTGCAAGCAATCGGTGCAACCACGCTTGCCGAGTACAAGAAATATATTGAAAAAGATGGAGCTCTTGAGAGAAGATTTCAACCAATTTTGTTGGAGGAGCCGTCGGTGTCCGATGCGATTGAAATCCTGCGGGGCTTAAAAGATCGGTATGAGGCGCATCATAAGGTAAGTATCTCGGATGGCGCAATTTTGGCTGCAGTAACGCTTTCTGACAAGTATATTCGAGATCGATTTCTTCCAGATAAGGCAATTGATCTGATGGACGAGGCGGCGGCTCGCGTTCGTTTTTCCGCGCTGGAGCGACCCGAAAACATAGTGCGGATGGAGGAAAAAATTAAAGTGTTGGAGCGCGAAATTGCATCCGAACAGCGCGCAAAATCAGTGGCAAAAGTGAAGAAATTAAAAAAAGAATTGGAAGATCTTCGCACACACATGAAGCAAGAAGAAGAGGTTTGGCTAAAGAAGTCGGGCACTGCGCATGCGGAATTGTTGCCCGCCGACATTGAACACGTATTGTCTTCATGGACTGGTATTCCGGTTGAAAAGCTCAGCGAGTCGGAACGGGAAAAACTTCTTCATTTGGAGGATGAACTTCATAAGCTTGTTATAGCTCAGGATGAAGCGGTGGAGGCGGTAAGTCATACCATTCGGCGGAATCGCTCGGGGTTAAAGGATCCGAACCGTCCGCAGGGTTCCTTTTTATTCCTCGGTCCTACCGGAGTCGGGAAGACGGAGCTTGCAAAGGCGTTGGCAGAAGTCTTGTTCGGCAGCCGAAGTTCACTGGTTCGGCTGGATATGTCCGAATACATGGAGAAGCACTCAGTTGCCCGTATGATCGGATCCCCACCTGGATATGTGGGGCATGAAGAAGGCGGTCAAATTACCGAAGTGGTCCGAAGAAAGCCGTATAGCGTTATTTTGTTAGATGAAATTGAGAAAGCACATCCTGACATAGCAAACATTCTCTTGCAGGTGTTAGAAGACGGGCGACTTACGGATGGAAAAGGAAGAGTGGTCGATTTCCGCAATACCCTTATTATCATGACGAGCAATATCGGGAGCGATATTATCCAAGAGCACGCCGCCACTACGCCTCACTCTCCGGAGGCCTGGGGGAAGGTAAAATCTTCCGTTATCGAAAGACTGCGAAGCACGTTTCGTCCGGAATTTGTGAATCGGTTGGATGAAATCATCGTATTCCATCAGCTGGAAAAGCCGCATGTTCAGAAGATAGCGGATATGCTGCTTGCGGAGCTGGTTGATAAGGTAAAACAACAGGGTATTTCCCTGGTTATTACTGACGAAGT
>CAZSWB010000101.1:0-3586 GCA_964610675.1 uncultured Candidatus Saccharibacteria bacterium | reverse complement strand
AGTAAGGAGAAGCTTGTGCGTGCCTATCTTCCGTTTATGATCATCGGATATGCGCTCAGGATTTTTGCGCTCTCCCCGCTCCGCATAGTCTTAACTGATAGTCTGGCGCGTATTTCATTCGTTGGAGTCACGATTCCGATGATGTACAAGGTGTATTCGCAGGCAAAGAGTACGAAGTCGTTGGACTTTATGATTGCATTTGAAATGACGCTTGCAATTTCAAAAGCTGCAACGGCATGCTTGTTAGTGTTGCTCTTCATCCTTCTTCCCGTGCAAACCGCATTTATCGCAACATTCTGTCTGGGTATTTTGCTTTCTTTCTTTTATTGGAGACTGTAGGTTCCTAAATTTTGATGATGTTTCGCTCACGCGTGATCAATTTGTCTTCCTCGAGCGATAGGAGAATTTCTTTCGGGGAATAGTCTCGTTCTTCTTGCCTCAAGATGTTTTCCAAGTAGTCCTCCAGTTCCCGCACGGGTATCCGCTTGTGTTCTTTTGCCAGCAAAAAACGAAGCGCATGCGCGCGGTAGGAGCGAAACGAACCTTTAAAAGCACTTTGTTTTGCGTAATGAGAGCTTTGCCGATTTATATTCTTGTCTTTCAACACGAGCGCTCCATAGTCGAACAGTGCCCAGTGCCACCGCCGAGGGTCTTTTCTCCATACGGCTCGTTCCGCATAGGGTAAAATTTCTTTATCGGAAACGTCTTGCATGTTCGGAAAGAAGAAATTCAAATACACGCGGCGGATGTTCGTATCGATGAACGCCTCGGTATTTTGGAACGCGAAGCAGGCAATGGCGCCGGCGGTGTAGGGGCCGATACCGGGCAGGCTTTTGAGCGTTGGTATATCTTTGGGAAACACACCTCCTAAATCTTGTTTAATTGTTATACACGCTTCTTTTAAAAAACGTGCGCGGCGCCAATACCCCAAGCCTGACCAGATTTGTAACAGGGTTGTGTCATCGGAGTTCGCGAGTGCTTTGCTCGTTGGGAATGCCGTTAAGAACTCTTTGTATTTCGGGAGCACGCGAGATACTTGTGTTTGCTGCAGCATGATTTCTGACACCATAATTCGGTACGGGTTCTTGGTCTTGCGCCAGGGTAAATCCCGCTCGTTGCTCTTGTACCAGGAAAGTATCGTTTTTTGAAATTTCGCAATTGTCATACTCCCTATGCTATCACTATTTTGTTGTGGTATAGTAGATGTATGAAAAAGAAAGCAACAAATGGTAATACTCCTGCAACTCAGCACGACCTCGCGATGCTGGGCGGGCACTTGTCTTCGAGAATAGACGATGTGGAAGAGGATGTAAAAAGCTTGCGGGAGGAGATGCGGGAGGAATTTGCCTCACAACGAAAGATTATGGAGGCTATTCTTTCAATTATTCAGACTCTTGAAGTACGGGCCAAAGAAACAAAAGGACATGACGTTATGCTGAAAAACCACGAAAAGCGTATTTCCGATACCGAAATACAGATTCGCATGATACGAAGGTAATCCGTTTGGGTATTCTTCAAATGAGTCTGAACACCTTTTTTTGTTTGTGGTGTCACAGAATATATTCCAGGTAGCTGGGTGTTAAAGTGCTCACCCACGCCAGTTCAAGAAAAAAGCGGTATGAGTGTTTGGAATTGCGCTAGGGCAATGAGCGTTTATTGTTGTACCAGGACAGTATTGTTTTTTGAAATTTCTTCATTTCCGTTCTGATATCGTAACTTTTTTCACCATGATATAGTAGGGGGATGAAACGATCATGGGTAGTACGAGTTTTTTTTATCGGGTGCGCACTTTGGGTTTCGGGTGGAGCAATTGCTTTTGCGCAAAGTGATGGGCGCGAAGAGTCCATAATTTCCTTTACGAGCGATATGTCGCTTAGGCTGGATGGTCGAATGGTTGTAGTTGAGACGATAGATTATGATTTTGGTACTCATGAGCGACGCGGAATATTTCGTATTATCCCTCTTGGCTTTAGGGCACACGGTCAACCCACACATACCGCAATTGAGGTTATTGGTGTAACTGATGAGAACGCAAATCCTTACCCGTATACTATTGTTTCATCTGATCCACTCAATATCAAAATAGGAGATGCGGCTACTTTTATTTCTGGCACGCATACGTATGTTATTACATACGAAGTTTCTTCGATTGTTGGTTTTTTTGATACGTATGATGAAATATATTGGAACGTTACCGGAAATGTGTGGGAGGTTCCAATACAACAAGTACAAGCAACCGTTCATATTGAGGCTCCTCTATCTCGTAATGATATTCGATCAGCACACTATTGCGGCGTAAAAGGGCAAACCAACGAATGCGGCACCATTTCAGTCCAAGAAAACGGTGATGTCATATTTCAAACAGAATCAGGACGAATTCTGGATCCGGGAGAACAGATAACGGTAGCCGTTGGATTCCCGAAAGGGTTGATCCCGGTGCCTGGTACTTGGGATTTTATTCGTGCCGCGGCAGGCAAGTATTGGCCGATACCTTTTCCATTTCTGCTTGCATTTTTTTGGTTTCGAAAGCGAGTGATGTATTGGCGAAAGCGACGCATCTATTACAAGAATCATCCGGTCATTACTCAATTTGATCCAGGGGAGTATACGCCCCTTCAAGCTGCGGCTATTGTAAATGGAGCAATTGCATTCAAAGACATCACTGCTCACCTCATATCCCTTGCCATACGAGGGAATCTTACTATTTCTCATACAGCGGGTCAGCTTTCTTTTATTCGGAAAAGCGTTCGTAATATAAGCACGCAAGAGAAAGCTCTTCTTGATGATCTTCACGAGAAAAATGTATCGGAAGTGCAGGGTTCGTTTCGCATGCATGTATGGGCGATAATACGGCAGGTAATGAAAGAATTGGGAAGTCGATCATATATCACGGTGCGAAAGGGCGAGGGGCGCGACGCGCGGTCAGCAGCTTCACATAGATTTTTTCCTCCGATAATTGCGTTGTTTTTGGCGATCAACCCGGGAGTGTTTCTTTGGATATTGCTTGGACGTGAGATCGGGATTATTTATTCGGGTACATTCGCGATTATTGGCATTGTGTATATATTTCTTCGTCCAAAAAAGACCTATCTTCTCGAGAAAGGACTGGATGCGGAACGATATCTGCTTGGTCTGAAGCGGTATATTGAGGTAGCGGAAAAAGATAGGATTCAATTTGCAAACGCACCCGCCAAGACACCCGAACTGTTTGAAAAATTACTTCCGTATGCCATGGTGTTTGGGTTGGAAAAAAAGTGGGCAAAGGAATTTGAAGATATCTATACCACTCTTCCTTCATGGTATGTCGGAAGCGCGAGTGTGTTCACTCCTCTTCTGCTCATCCAGGACATGGATACTGTACGTTCGAGCTTCTCGAAAATTTCAACTACCTTTGACAGGGTATCGTCAGAAGTTTCTTCTTCTAGCACTTCATGGGGAGGATCCTCGGGTTCCGGTGGTGGTGGCTCATCCGGAGGTGGCGGAGGCGGTGGGGGCGGTGGAAGTTGGTAGTTGGAAGAACTTTTTTGATATTGAACTCATCTCAAGTTTCCCTCCCAAACCCCTCGCGAAAGTTAACTAAAGAAGC
>CAZSWB010000100.1:0-3605 GCA_964610675.1 uncultured Candidatus Saccharibacteria bacterium | reverse complement strand
TCTCTTGAAGAATACGTCCGGCGGAAGCTTGCTGATGGCGCACAATGGCATCCAGTAATGGAAATGCGGTTGTATACCCAATATCCCGCTGCGTGACGAACTGCGCGACGTGAGAGGCCTCTATGGGTGACGGAAGCGCACGAAGCTTCTGTATTTCATTCGCCGCAGCCCATACGTCATACCCCACTTTTCGCGCTATCTCACGAGCGGCATCCTTGGAAATATCCGGCGCATATCGCTGAGTCCACGCAATCATTTCATCATCGGTTGCAGGCTGTCGCATCTCCTGCGAAGGAATAAGCTGTTTTATCTTTTTGTAAAACGCGAGTCGCTTGTCTACGTTCGTATCCCAAAAAATGATGTTTCCTGAATACGCACTGTCACATTTGGAAAGAAGACGTTCCCGAACATCTTCCACAAACGAGGAAGGGTCTTCAATAACAACCAACATATTTCCCAAAAGCGAACCTTTTGCTGAATCAAAGAGCTCCTCTACGGCTTCATGCTGCGAATCTCCCCTATCAATCCAGCGGAGCGTGGCGGACAGGTTCTCGGCTTGTTCGTGAATTTTCTTCCGCGCCGTAAACGTATCGTTGCCAAACAAATATTCGATCATTTTGGCTCCCACGTAACCTGCGTGGTCGGCTCAACGGCCATAATCCACACTTGCCCCTTCGTGAATATGATCGGATCCCCTTTATCGTTCAAGAAATGAATGGGGTCTTTCTTCTCCAGCTCGTTTTTTCTCCACGTTCCCACAATTGCCTTTCCATCCTGATATACGGTCACATCCCCCGTCCCTTCAATCGCAACGTCGTTGTATCCTCCGTCTCCGTCCGCATACGTGTTCGTTGCTCGCATCACTGCGATGGTGCTTGGCGCCACCACCTGGTTGTCTTCCGCATCAATCTGCCTCACTCCCGCCCAGTAACGCTCATAACGGTTCGTTTCCGCATTGTATTCATAGCTCACTCGGAATGCTCCCGGCCATCCCACGGAAAGTGTGCCGCCCGCTACACGTTCTGCAGGAGGAATATCGTCTTTGAAATCATATCCTTTGAAATTTGTTGTGGTTCGATACCCCAGTTTTTCGAGCGCATTCCACAATCGTTCGTATGTCGTAAACCCGTTGTATGGCGCAGGAAGATGGTTCTTTCGAAAAAACGCGTTATGCGGATTCGTCAGTGCGTTTAATGTCTGGAACTCTCCGACCGATATGCGGTTCAATGCATGATAACTCCCTCCCCAATGCGCCATAATTCCATCGATCCCTTCCAAGAGAAACAAGTAGTCGTGTCGAACAGACCGAACGGAACCGATGTCTGTCGGCTCTCCGCACTGATACACGCCAGTAAGCCGCGTAACGTTACTTACAAGAACCGGTAATTCAAACACCATGTCCGCCTTCGAGAATCCCGACATCGGTCGATTGATCGGATCCCCCGCAAGCATCACTCCGATCGGACGACGGTTCGGATTCTCGCACGCTATTCCGGAAAGACCGCTGGTCTCCCGAGGAATATCCGGAGTAGCAAACGGCCCTGCCGGCCGAACGCCTGAAATGGGCAATTCCCCATATATCGCCTCAGAAACGTATCTTCGAACCGCGTTATTGGGTGCAAGCCACATATACAGACCCAAAAGAATGATGAGGAACACTACTGCTACCCCCGTGAGCGTCCAGGCGGTATGCATACGCGCAAAAGACTGGATACGAGACACCAAAGACGTTGGCGGATTTTGTTCAGAAGGCGCTGATGGAATTTGTTCAGACATAAAATATGTTAATGATAATATTTTCTTGCATCATACCGCACTTCTCTCATCAATATCAAAAAGCGATTCAGAGAGGTATTCCGTGCTGACAGGCGCCTCTTGCTTCTGCGTACGCGCTATCGCAAATCTCCCCAATATATCCATCTCCACCGCTTCACGAGGACGTCCATACGTACTGCGGGAATGTTCTTTGACCAGATGCGCTCCTTCAGGGTTTCCGTATGCGGGCGGCGCAAGGCTCGTAAGACTGCACGAGCGTTCAGGCGTACCATGCACGAGCAAGCGAATAACGGCGGTAAATGTATGCAAATTCACTAAGTCATACTGAGTAAATACGGGTGAAAACTGCTTTTCCATAAACTCCGCATCTTCCACTCCGATGCGATACGCAAGTATTGTGCCGACGTTGCCGAATACCGCTTCCCGGATCGGATCATCCAACTGCTTGATGAATTGGTGAGTAAGGTGAAGATTCAGTTTGTACTTGCGGGCTTCCGACAAAATTGTTGAAATACTGTCGGTGGTAAAGTTCTGAAACTCATCCAAGTACACATAAAAGTCTTTTCTCTCAGATTCCGGCATGTCGGATCGTCCAAGCGCCGCGATTTGCATCTTAGACACCAAGATAAACCCGAGGAGGTCCGAGTTAATATCCCCTAGCTGTCCCTTGGACAGATTGCAGAGAAGAATTTTCTGCTCATCCATAATCTCACGCAGATCAAACGAGGATCGCGCTTGCCCGATGATATTTCTCACGGTTTCATTACTGATGAAGCGCCCAAGCTTGCTGATGACATAGCTGAGCATATCCGCAGACATCTGCCCGCGCTGAGACTGCGCAAATTCCTGCTGCCAGAACTGCAGCACGGTCGGATTCGTGTTCTTCGCAAGAATGGCATTGCGAAACGTTTCGTCGACAAACATGCGAGGCACATCAAGCAGTGTTGCGTTCGGATCCTCCACCAACGCAAGTAACGCGTTTCGTAGGTAGTGCTCGAACATCGGCCCGATGGATTCCGGATTCAAGCGAGCGGCGAGCTTTTGCAAAATTTGAACAACCTCATTCACAATGAGATCCTTTTGATTGGCGTCTTTTGCTTCCAAAATATTGAAGCCGAGCGGTCGATCCTTGTCGCGCGGATCGAATACCACCACATCGTTCACCCGTTCTGCGGGAATATGCTGCAATATCTCTTCGATAAGGTCTCCATGCGGGTCAACCACGCCCACGCCGTGCCCCGCCTGAATATCCTGAATGATCATGTTGAGAAACAACGTCGTTTTTCCGGTACCCGTTTGTCCAATGAGGTACATATGCCTGCGACGATCGGCATCCGCAAGATACACCGGTGTTTCCATTCCTCGATACACGTTATTCCCCAAAAGCATACCGCTCGTCGGAATACCTCCTGGTGCCGGAGCGGCTTTCGCGCCGCGCCATACAATAGTGGGAGTTGCGGTAGTCGGTAACGGAAAATGGAACAAGGATGCCAGCTCCGTCGTACCGAGAATGGATGCTCTTTTTGTATCAAACAAGCGAAACACCAAGCGATCAAGGAATTGATCCTTGTCTTTCGGAATCCGTACGCGTAGTTGATTCAAATCCGGCATATCATACTGCGCAAAGGAGCCGGTAATCGCTTGAAACACACGCTCTGCATCGCTTGAATCCCGAACCGAAACTGCAACGTTGCAATTCACCAAGAATTGCTGCTGCGCCATTTTCGCCTCTACCAGATCCACTCGCTTTTGCATGCGCGGAGTCATTTGACTCGCGCGCTGCTCTTTTCGGTCCCGATCCGCTCTTGATTCACTGAGCATCGATCGAA
>CAZSWB010000099.1:0-3624 GCA_964610675.1 uncultured Candidatus Saccharibacteria bacterium | reverse complement strand
CACGGAGGGTGCTTTTGTAAGGACGCGATACAACGAATACGTATTGTCTGGATGAAATACAATATGATACCCGTGCGCGTCTGAGGGAGGCAAATAGGTTCCCGCATCCTCTGCCGCAGTTTTCATCGTGAGTAAATCAAGCGTAAACGCACCATAATCTATCGCAGGTACGGGGAACTTCCACAACGAACTATCTTCGCCATCACCCCATATACCCGGTTTTGTTTGATTGTGGCAGCCATGCTGCTGTTGGCATTTATATGTCTCCTTCGCGCTTGTCATAAGACTATCGGAGATACCTTCCATATTTATACCTCCGTTGGAATGCACTTTGCCATGCAGTTCAAATTTGTATCTGGCATCACTATTGGTAAGCACGACAAATTCTGCAAGCGAAGGTATGCCATATGTTACTTCCAGCGTAACATCTCGGGCGGGCGCGTTTGACGTATGACCAACCGACCTAATCTCTACAAGCGTGCTGCCCGGCTGCGGAGCGGTGAAGGTAACCGTATACGTGCCCAGCATGCCCTGAAGCTGATCGCTGATCTCCTTGGTAACTGGTGTGAAATTCGTCGGCTCATGTGCAAGCCTCCATCGCGCAAAATTCAGTCCCGCCTCCGCGATTTGAAAGGCGGTTTCATCTTGCGCTACGAGCGCACCTTGCGAATATTGTCTGTTTGTAACGCCACTTAAACTGATAAACATGACAACGAGCATCATCAGCAACACGATTGTTATGATGAGAATTCCGCCCGCTTGTTTATGATGAATATTCATATTATCGCCAACTTTTTACAAAAAATAGAGCTTTGTACCACGGATCCGAAAGATGCATGCCATATGTCACCGGACCGATGAATAAAAATCCGATAACGATACATGTACCTGCAATACCGACATACAACTTCTTGTTTACATCGAGCGTACGGTCCAACCACCATACGGCGAAGAGTAGAGAGAATACCAAGGGAGTGAGATAGTGATAGAGAAAGAGAACTCGAGGAACACGCATGAGCGGGATAAATGAGAGAAAATATCCGAACAGGAACACCCAAGCGCCACTGGAGAAAAATTGACTGACGAAGCGAAATCTCCCGCTTGCAACGTTCGCAAACAACGCAACCAAGCCAAGGACGAACAGCACGAAACTTCCCCACCAGACAATCGGATTTCCAAGCAAATAGATGAATTGATTGCCCTGCCCCTGCCAATAAAAGACGGAACGCTGCATGATCGGCCATGTCCACCATGCACTCCCGTACGGATGATCCGCCGCCAGATTATAATTCGCCGAAACCATCTGCTTGTGAATCGTGATGAAATCCTTTGCAAACACCCCGCTCGGCACCCCCCAAACGTCTCCAGAACCGGGCATGGTCAAGAGAGAAAAATGAAGCATCCATCCGAATACATACACGGCACAGAGCACAAAACTCGCAAGGAATCCTCGCAATATCCAAGGTAAAGAATACAACAGCCACGACAGCGCCTGCGGCAAGACCGGTAAATTTCGTCCCCGCCGCAATACCGCTCAATACGCCTGCACACACGGTCCACATCCAACTGTAGTCGCGTCGCGATGACCTAATAGCAGCGAATGCACATGCCAGTGCTCCGAATGTTGCAGCAAGCAGAATGCTGTCCGTAATAATGAGCCGAGATTCAACTATCAAGGCGTTGTCAAATGCCACCGCAAACCCGCCGAGAAACGCAAAAACGGGCGAAACTCCGACCTGACGAAGCAAGACAAATATACTCACGGGCAGGAGCGACGCTATCACCGCAAGCGCTACGCGAATACGTTCTATCGGCATCGTACCGTATGATTGCCCGATAGACTCGAATGGAAAATCCCCCGTGTATCCGCTCGCGGATGCTCCAGCGGCAATAATAAGTTTTCCGATCGGCGGATGAATATCGAAAAATCGCTCGTGCGTACAGCAATACGAAGAAATGAATTTCCCAAAATGCACTTCATCGAATACCACTTGATGAACATACCCAAGCAATGGTGCTCGCGTGAATAATGCTGCAATAAATATGATCAAGATCAGAAAGAGGTCGTTTGCGTTTTTCATAGCTATAAATTCGTCTTAAGATTCCGCAACTGCACTTGCGATTGAACGTGAATCGCCGGCGGATCCTGTGCTGTATCGGCGTCAATGACCAGCGAAAACGAAATGTACGTAATCGATGAAAGATCCTCGGATGCAACCGGAGTCGTATCACCCGGATATTCGCTGCCATAATAAATAAACACCGGATCGTTTCGAATATATCGCGCTACCGTAGTTACCGACTCTTGCTCCGTATCATACGTCACCGGATCACCCGTCGCCTTTGTGATTCCGCGCACCAGGTCCGTCCCGATCAGTTCATATCGCACGCGCTCGGTGGATGCATCCCCATCCACATTCGCGTAAAAAATGAGGCGTGAGGGAGATGCTTCCACAATTGGAAATGCTCCCGTATCGGAAGGACGCGCTCCGCGTATCGTATGGGATAGACGCTTGAGTTGTATGCGTGCCGTTTCGTTAGCGCCGGATTGTATAAATGTTGAGCGATACAGAGGAAAAGCGGAACCGATCACTTGCATCAATGCGATTAATACAAGGCTTGCAATTCCGACTCCGACAACAAGTTCGACAAGCGTAAATCCTCGAGATGTTGTATCAAGAACCGTTTTCATAGCTCGCTCATCACCACATGAATCCGCACCGCTTGCGCATCAGCATCAATCACTACATTTTGGACCGCTTGCTGGTATCCTGTTGCATCCACCGTTACCACATATTCCCCTATTTCAGGAAGCGGAATAAAGAGTACTTGTCCCGTTTCATTTGTTTGCAATGTCTCATCGTAACCTGTTTTTGTCACGCGAACCGACGCATCCGAAATGAGCTCGTTCGCAACATTCAGCACGGAAACATGTAATGTAAGCGCTTCATGCGGAACCAGTTTTGCCGTAAGCGTCATATCGGTTCCGGGTGGAAGCGCAAGCGGCAACAGAACATTCGTCTCTTGTATGTCATACCCCGTTGTCGCGCCATCGATCGTAAAAGAGTACGTATCCCAGGTCATGTTTTCATAGTCAACTGCGCCCGATGCATCCGTTATATCTTCTTTTTCAAACAAATACACCTTGTTTCCGTTCGGGGTCGTGCCGATGGATTTTGTTCCCACCATTTTAAACGCAACGTTTCCAATGGGATCATCCGCTTCATCCACCGTTCGAATCGAAAGCGAGCTAACCGCATCAATGAAAAAGGTTTTGTTTGTAATTTCTCCGGCGAGCGCATTCATATGGGAATGATCCACATCGGGTGTAAATCCACCCGTTGGATTATACGTTTGCTCCGTCGTGTGCC
This sequence comes from uncultured Candidatus Saccharibacteria bacterium, assembly GCA_964610675.1. Lineage (GTDB taxonomy): Bacteria > Patescibacteriota > Andersenbacteria > UBA10190 > UBA10190 > HO2-45-11b. The sequence goes on along the minus strand of CAZSWB010000099.1, from coordinate 253 downwards.
CTCCTTTTGTTACAGAAATTTCATATGTCCCGGAAGACGGAGCAAGGCCGGGAATAACAACTCTCCCCTCGTCGTTCGTATTCGTTGTAAGATCAACTGCGGGAGAAACGGTGGCATTTTGCAACCGAACGGTTGCACCTGCAACACCCACACCGGCGGCATTCAATGCTTGGAATATTAGTGTTCCGAGCGAGTCTCCCCCCTCAAGTCCTTTGGGTGCGATTTGCGTAATGAGCAGTACCGGACGCCCTGC
>CAZSWB010000098.1:0-3713 GCA_964610675.1 uncultured Candidatus Saccharibacteria bacterium | reverse complement strand
ATTCTGTATACTCTTTATCCCCTCCTTGAAAAGCTTTGCGCTTCTTTTTGTAATTCTTGCAATCGGTCTGTTTTTCCAGTCAATCAGTCAACTGATGATGGGAGTGTTTCAGGCGTACGGCTATATTTGGAAAGCAACAGCGGGCGACATTCTCGGGCGTCTCGTTCAGGTTGTTGTACTTTGGCGTTTATTGCATGCGACGGACGAAAGCGCTCTTACTGATGTTGCAGTTGCGTTTACTCTCAGTCTGTTTATTGCGTTTCTTGTGCAAGCGCTGCTTGTGCCGTATAAGGGGACATTATTTCCTCAAGTGTCTGTTTCGGCATGGCGGTACCTTGTGAAAACATCATGGCCTATCGGCGTCATGCTTATTTTAAACGTTATCTATTTTCGCAGCGATATTGTTATTCTTTCTTTTTTTCGTTCCGCACAAGAAATCGGGTGGTATTCCCTTGAAAACGGGCTTTTTTTCCCCGCGATGCTCGGCGGTCTCCTACTTCCTCATGTGAGCTCTGCATTGGCGAAGCAGAATATACAGCGTGCACAGGAGATTGTTTCGCAGGGGCTGGTTTTGTCACTCCACGCCGCTATAATAATCGTGACGATGCTTGTGGTATTCGCTTCACCAATCATACTTTTCATAGCCGGTCCGGAATTCTCTCCTTCCGTTAACCTGCTTCGCGTACTCTCCCTTGCTCTTGCTATTATGTATATCGGAAACATTTTCGGTTTTGCGCTCATTGCACTATCGCAACAACGCAGGTTAGCCGTGTTGTATGGTTTTCTGGTGATTTTTAATATTTCGGCAAATATTCTGTTTGTTCCGCGATACGGCGTACTTGCCGCAGCGTGGATAACGGTAATTACGGAAGTAATCGCCATGTTCACCGCATCCGGTATGGTATATGCGACACTGCGCTACCGCATATCGGGAATGAGTATGTTTTTTGCCGTCGTTGGTGCGTGTATCGCGGCATATGTAGGCACAATCCTTCCTGTATATATTCATATCGGGTTTCGGCTTGCCATCGTTGGGGCGTTGTACGTCGGCATTGGCTATGTTGCGGGTTTGTGGAATAAAGGAACGCTGAGTATGTTGAGAGGAATATCAAGCATATGAACACCTGCGACATTATTATTCCTACATACAACGGGAACGAGAAGCTGCCACTTGTCATTTCCGCCCTCATTGCGCAAGAAGTGCCTACGGGATGGAGTCTTCGCCTTCTCTTGGTTGATGACGGGTCTCGTACCAGAGTTGAGAGTTCAATGTTCGAACATACCTGGGCGGATCCTTGGAAAGCACCGGTTATTCTGCGAAGTTCGCACAAAGGACGCTCTCACGCGCGCAATATTGCAATCAACCATGCGATGGCCAATGTCCTTCTTTTCCTTGCGGACGATATTATTGTGCGCCCGGGCGCTTTGCGCGAACATCTTCTTTTTCATGAAGCGCATCCGGAGGATACTGCAGCAGCCCTCGGATCCATCTTGTGGGATCCCAGGATCCGTCCAACGCCGTTTATGGATTGGATGATGCATGGCGGACAACAAAACGACTACGATTCGATCCTGGGCGCTTCTCAATGCGACGGACGGCATTATTTCTACGGATCATTTGTTTCGGTAAAAAGGAAGTTTCTTGCGGAGCAGAGATTTTCAGATCATTTTTCCGAGTATGGATGGGAGGACCTTGAACTGGGGAGGCGGCTTCACACCAAAGGTATGGTTTTATATCCGTTACATCGTGCGATGGCATTGCATCGCCATCGGTATTCTGCCGACGAGATACTCCGGCGGCAACGGATTGTCGGAAGCGCAAAATACCTGGTGAACACGAATACGTCACGGAGGATTGTTCATGGCCTGTACGCAGTCAGCGGTTCACGAGCGTTGGTGTTGTATGTGATGAGGAAATGGGGAGATTCACTAAATATGCCAAGGTTTTTCGCAATAGCGACAGCCGGAGAGTTCTGGTATGGCGTACATCATGCGAACAGGTTGTTGAAAAGCACAGCAAAGTGAATTGCTATGTATAGGCAAAAAGAGAGAGAATACGCATAATGTTCACAAGAAGTCCTATGTTATCCACAGATTTATCCACAAGCATTCCACAAGAAAGATCTATTTTTGTTATTCTTGTCCATTATGGGGCGGAGGAGAATATTCGTGCTGCGATTCGCTCCCTTACTACCGGAAATCTGCGCCCGGATCATGTTATTGTCGTGGATCACGCAAAGCATGCACTTTTGCACGATACTGCCATTGTGATTCGTCCAGAGGAAAATACGGGATATGCGGGAGGGTTACGTGCGGGCTTGCTGCACGCAGCTACTCTTGGAGCACAGCCACACGATCTATGCGTATTACTTAATAACGATGTGGTGTTTAATTATGATGATATGAAGCGAATACGTGATTGGTGGGATGTGCATGGCAGTCCCCGAACGGTAGCGGGCGCTGCTCAAGGGTATGTATCGCTGGTATCGGGCAGGGCACACATCCTCTGCTACGAACAACGTGCGGTGGGTTCGAATATTCCATATATTCATGGCTCCTGTATGGTGGGTGAATTTTCGTTTTTGTCCTCTCTCCCCTTTCCCGTCTCGTTGTTCTTGTATTGGGAAGACGTTCTTTTGAGTATGGATATATGTAGGAATACGGGTATGCTCGCGGTAATTCCGGGTCTTCGTACCATTCATGACGATACTCGAAGCGTTGTTTCTGATATTCAGCTCTATTATTTAGTCAGAAACGGGGCATATACGCTGGAACGGCATAGCCCGCCGCTTTGGAGGTTGTATTGGTATACCCTGAACACGGTTCGGATGCTGTATCATCGTTGTCGTTTTCAGAAGAAGAATACCGTTATTGTTCGCGCATTGGTTGATGCGCGCAGCGGGAAGCTCGGAAAGGCTCAAGTATGAATATAGGGGTTGCCATTGTGACGTACAACAACGAGAAGGATATTGAGTCTTGTGTTGCAAGCTGCACGCGAGAAGGAATCCGTGACATTGCTATTGTGGATAGCGCATCTCAAGATCGCACGGTGCAACTAATATCGCGTCTGGGTTTTGCGTATACGAGATTGGATGAGAATAACGGGTTTGGGTATGCAGCAAACAGAGCCGCGTCTATGTTGAACACAGAATATGTTCTGTTTATGAATCCGGATTCTTTTTTGCAACCGGGCGCGATACAGCATATACGAAACACTCTATCCGCACATCCAGATGCCGGAATTATCGGGCTCTTGCTGTGCGATGGCGATGGAGTTCCGGAAAAGATGGCATTCGGGGACGAGCCAAGCCCATTAACGTTACTCACAAGGCGGTTTACGCGCAACGGGAAGCATGTGCGGCCGTTCATTGTTGATTGGGTATCCGGAGGAGCGCTGTGTATTCGGAAAAAGCTGTTTGATCGGGTTTGCGGGTTTGATGAAGATTTTTTTATGTATTGGGAAGATGTGGATCTCTGTAGAAGGGTGCGAAACGAAGGGTATGCGATCTATATGGATCCGAGCGCGCATGTTACCCATGTGCGAGGCGGGAGTAATTTGGGAAATGAGGAGAAGGCACGAATATATGGAGAGTCGGCTGACAGATACTACAAAAAGCACTACTCTTGGGCTATATGGCACACCCAACGTTTTCTGAGAAGGCTATATCGTTTTTCCGCAAAGCTTCTCTTCTCCTCCTCTTTAGCTCTCTTAT
>CAZSWB010000097.1:0-3777 GCA_964610675.1 uncultured Candidatus Saccharibacteria bacterium | reverse complement strand
ACATTGCATCAAGGCGATGTAACGGAACCGTAATACTGGAAAACACGTCCATATTGTCTGTAATGAGACCAACTTTTAATCCTTCTTCTCTTTTCTGCGAAACATAGGACAGCACATCTTGATCCAGCCGAAGGCCACGAACACTTTCTGCAAATATGTTATTCAAAAAATTAAGCTCAATCCCCGCGCGCTTCGCAATATCTATATTCATCTCGTCCGAGGATATTACGCCTCTCATCCATCGTCCAACGAGCTCCTTATCGTTTTCAAAGATATGTTTCCCGATCCAATCAAATATGGCAACATGCTCACCCTGAGAGGAGGAGTCATAAAAACGATCAAAACAGATTACACCGTCAAAGTCGAAAAATATTGTCGAGATTTCTTTCTTACCCTGTTGCATTGGCAGACCGGATATCGAATAAAATTCCGTATTCTTTCATCAAGACAGTGTATCATGCAAACCCAGACAAACACCCAACTCGGCTTGATCAGTATACAAAAAAAGAGACCCGGAACAATTCGGATCTCATAGAGGAAAAATTTCCGGAAACAGTTGGAGCTGAAGTGGATTTATCCGCCGGACTCGATCAAATCCAATGCCTTCTTGTAAGTCATTGGCGCGTTCATGAAAGAGATGAAAGTTGTGACTACATGATTGCTCCCATGATTGTCGCTTCCACTCCGCTTCCCCAATCTCACACTCCCTGCTAATAAACCAATCAATGCAATACTCGAGCGGAGTGACAAAAAACCAAGCTATCACTTGATCGGCACCAGATTCACGTAGTTTCTTTACGATGGATGATCGCTCCCGTTCGGAACCGTTCCAGCAATCCAGAATAAGGGTGTGATGCTCTCCTGGTTGCACGAGACTTTTCCGGATACGCTGCCAGAGTTGCTTCATAGCGAAGCAGTGACCACCTCCATATGGATCAAGCCAAACATCACCGAACAGTTCATTGAGCAGCTCGTCTCGACTCAAAAGCTTGATGTCTGGAAATGCTGTAATCACTCGTTTACAGTACGTAGACTTGCCCGCACCCTGCGGACCGGCGGTCAGAATTACGGTTTTCATACCAAGTACTCCTCTCGGCTAGTTGAAAGAACAACTATGAAGAATAGCAGATAAAGTTCTAAATTCAAGATTCCGCATTCATGATTTCTTTTTGCCGATTATTTGGAGCCAGTTACTCTTCCTTTGTGTTCGGCTTGGTGGCTTTACATCTTCATGTACAACTTCCAGACCCAGCTTATCAAATAACTGCCTGAGCTCATCAATGGAAAAATAGCTGAAAAATCTCTCGTATTCGTATCCGTAGTCATTTTCTTGCTTAATCTCTTCATCAACTTCTCCCTCCATTTTTTCTTTGACTGCAATATACAGGTACCCATGAAGATTGAGTCTCTGCAACGCCTTGTAAAGAATGTTCCTTACATCCTCCTTTGGAATGTGAAGAAGAACGGCTTGCATAAATATCCCGTCAAAGCTTTCATGCAACGCATCTATATCGTATATGTCCAGCACTTGAAATTTTGCCTCAGGAACTTCTCTTGCAGCGATGTTTACCATGTTCTCTGAAAAATCTAGTCCGAGTACATCAAGCCCTTTACTGGCAAGATATTTACTCTTGGTACCGCCTCCGCAACCGACATCCAACACGTTGGCTCCGGGAGGAAGGTATGAAACAAACGTATCGGTACCTTCCTGCCACCAATCATCACCTTGGTGGTCTTGATGCCACTCTTCAGCGATCTTGTTGTAGGTATCTTTGAGTTTGTTATTTTTCATACTCCGGTCGGGTTGGGTCGAGCACCTTCTGAGGGGCATTAAGTGCGCTCGAGTAGTTCATAAGACCTATTATCCATAACTTTATAAAGTTTTACAATCTTTATAAAGTTACATACTTGGCCGCCTGCTGATATTCATCCATTCTTTTTTTGAATCTTTGAGTGGCTTAAGCTCGCCAGCTTCGTAAGCGTCTAGTATCTCTTTTTCCTCTGCGCTTAATTGATCTTTGGGCATAGTGGGTATAGTCAAGTATTTATTACGTATTTTTTAGTAGCTTTTCGAGATATTTAGAATATCTATAGTAACTCTCCCAACGTGCCAATATACTTCTGCTTGAATTCACGTCCATTAAAAAAAGAATCTTTGGGACCAAGATGGATCTTTGTTTCAGGAGCGAGGCTTAATGCATGTGACAGATCAGGCAGCACCGCTCGTATTTCGTCCATCATTGCCACATCGAATATAAAATCGACGCCTTTGTAGAAATACAGAGAGTTTGTTGGTGGAAAAAAGAAGCCCCTGTATGCTGGTACAAAAATACTTCCAATGTGGTTTGATTTGTCCACTCTTCGTCCTTGAACCATTGCGCATGTGAGCGGATGTCATTTTTTCGCGCAAACATTACCTCTCCATTGTTTACGCAGAACATTCTGCGCGATTGATGAAATTCCGCTTCATTCATAAGCAGAGGTTTACAAACCCAGGTAGAACTTGATTATGCGACACTATGTTTAGTTACAGCTGAGCGCCTGTAAGCATTGATCCTTAGATGCGCCCTCAAGTTGATTACAAGCAGCGCATTGGTTCTGTTGAACTTGGTTTGTTGTTGTCTGAATTTGCTGCACCTGCTGTGAAATATCTACGAATTCTTTGTCGGTAGGAAGGGTAAACATACTGCTAGTAACTATCCATGGTCGGCATTTGTAATCAACATCTTCATCAAGTACTGCCTGCGGATTATCTGCCTTTGACGGTGCTGTTGACTCTTCAGCTATAACCGCAGTCTTCGTTCCTTGCGGAAGCTGGTCAGACCAGAAGTAGTTAAAGTTGTCGTCCCGGACAACATGTGCATCCATGCGAGTACCGTCAGCTTGGCTCAACGTAAAATCACCACGCAATCGCTGACCTTGGCCGGCTACATACACGGTTCCGCTCGTAGTACCGAATTCATCAGCCCGATTGAACGTACAGGTAAGATTTTTTCCACCCTTGAAAAGATCTGCGACCGTCCCCGTAAGGCTGCTTTCTCCTCCTTCAGTTTCCGTCGTCAGTTCTGTACTCTCACTTGTTTCTATCACAGCAGAGTCTTTCTGCTCCATATTCTCAGGCCCTTGTCCTTGTCGAATAACAAAAAAGCCGGCACCAATAACGACTATTGCGACGATTGCGATTACGATTGGTGATACGAAGCCTTTTTGATTCATATATATCACTGTAGACTCTTGCAGGGCACTGTCAAATATAAGTCTTGTCCAGAAATAAGTGAAATGCTACTATACTGAAATTGCGCTCTCACAATCATTGAGCGTAGTGGTCTGTACACTTCACTTAACCCTAGGAGGTAGTTATGTCAGATACTGGCATTTCCGTTGCCCAACTTTTTCAATTGCTAGAAACAAAACATCGAGATGTTATTCTGCTTAGCTCTTTTCAGAAAGAGCTTTCTGAAGAAATGGTGCGGATTCACGGAGCCGTCAGCGAATGGCAAAATGCAATACTCGATGAAAGAGGGGCAGCAGAGTTCATACAGTTTGCGATACGTCTGCTGGAGCAAATGGCAATCCGGTCTGCAGGCTCGCCCAATCACGAAGTCTACGGCGAGGCAACAAGACTGGCTCAAACAGTGCAGACCATTCTGGCAGATCGTTATGGCTTCCGACACAGTACGATTACGATCATGTCACCAACTGAGCGATTAGCTACATTGCGGAATTAACGGAGTCGCTCATTACTGGCCTTTCTTCCCACCGCTCCACGGAGCGGTT
>CAZSWB010000096.1:0-3814 GCA_964610675.1 uncultured Candidatus Saccharibacteria bacterium | reverse complement strand
TAGCTTTCTGTTCGATTCTTTGAATTGTCTTCACAGTTCCTGAAGAAAATACCGAGGGATGATTCGCGTCTGCCGTAAGACTAGCCAGTGTAAGCGCAACTTGGTCAAGCTCCTTAGTCTTCCCTTTCACGGTAATCGTCGTATCATCACTCGTTGCACTAAAATCAGTAAATACGGTATCTAGCGGCATCAACCTCTCGAGCTCTCCAAATACATTCTCCCAACTTATATGACTATCAAGCAACTGCGATACATCCACTAATCGCTTCTCAAACGCAGCAACGCGGGTAACTTCATCTTGAAGCGCTTGAATTTTTTGATTCGTAGCTTGTATTTCCGCTTTCACTTCTTCGCTCTTGGTTTGCAAAGACTGCTTGTACATAAATAACACGATACCTCCGATTGCAAAAATCATCGTGATGACAATTGCAATAACATATAATCGCATCCGGCGCTTACGCGCGATGATCATATACTGTGTACCCGGTGCAAGATTTATACTAGGCATATTAAAAGAGAAAGATGATAAACAAAACTATATCACACAAATCAATTACGGGACATGTGCAAAACTTCTCAGAGCCAATCCAACTGCAACTCCAAACCGAGGGCCTACCCTTTGCAGAACTGGTTCAACTTTGGCGGAATACGATAAGCCTTTCCACGGATTCCCGATTGTTGTTTGCATCGCAAGTTCTTTCGACCAGTACTCCGGAAGACCCGGCAACTTCGAACCGCCTCCGATCAGGATAGTTTTTGAAATCTTTTTTGATTCTTTTTTCTCATAGAGCGCTACAAGGTCTTTCGCTTTCTCAATTTGACGATCACGCACAAGCTCCATAATGTGCGCACACGCTTTCTTCTCTTGTTTTTCAGATATTCCAAACTGCTGTTTCATCGTCTCCGCTTCACTCTCGGAAGCCCCGACTTCATTCGCAAGATACTTCGTAATGTCGTATCCTCCAAAGTCTATCGAATGGGAAACACGCGGAATACCGGTATCTATAATATGAAATGCGGTTGCACGAGCACTGAAATCAACGAGTAACGTAGGCGTTAGGTCTGATGCCAACAAAGAACGTACCAGTGAAAACGTTTCCACCTCGAGCGAGAATAGCGTTATACCGACTGCTTCAAACACGGCAATGTACCTATTCACGATTTCTTTCGGTGCGGCCGTAATAAACACGGATATCTGTTCTGCGCTCTTCTCCTCTTCTTGTATCCTTTTGCCCTCCTTTTCTTCTTCCTTTTTTTCTTTAATCTCATTCTCTTCCGTAACCACTGTTTGCATATGGGACTCGCCACCCACCCTACTCCAGCCAAGAACCATTTCATTTATGTCCACAGGAAGAATGTCGCGCGCAGCATACCGAACAGCATTTTCCATTTCTGATTCTGGAATATTCGGAAGCGTCAACACTGTCGAAAAGACCGCACCGCTTGGAAGCGCCGCTACCGCTAGTGTTGATTCGATTTCTGCCCGCTCTATCATCTTTCGTAATGCATCTGCAGTACGATTGATCGCATCATCGTTTCCGCTAGTAGGATGAACGAGCAGATTCTTTAAATTGGATTCCGCATACGTGACAAGTTCAATTCTTTTTTTCTTATCAACAAGTTCGATAATTTTCGATGTTGACGTTCCGATATCCACTCCCATATATGCATCTGAAGAACCGAAAAGTGTCATACGAAAAATGTTTTTATGGTGCTTGTAATGCTCATAAGGAGATTGTATCATACTTTTATGACTACATATTTTTTTTGGATTTTAATTGCGATCCTGGTACTTCTTGCCGGATACGCTCTCTCTATATATAACTCGCTGGTACGGCTGCGTAATCAAGCGACTGAAGCATGGAGCGATATCGACGTGCAGCTCAAGCGTCGGCATAATCTTATCCCCAACCTCATAGAAACGGTGAAGGGGTACGCGACGCACGAACGCGAAACGCTCGATTCCGTAACCCAGGCTCGTGCAAACGCGGTAAACGCGACGTCTCCAGCCGATCAGGCAAAAGCGGAAAACATGCTTTCTTCAACGCTGAAGTCGTTGTTCGCGGTATCGGAACAGTATCCGGACCTCAAAGCCAATACGAATTTCTTGGAATTGCAACGTGAGCTTTCCGACACGGAAAATAAAGTGCAGGCATCTCGCAGATTCTATAACGGTGTTGTGCGCGACTATAATACGGCAATTGAAACCGTGCCGAGTAATGTGGTAGCTTCTTTGTTCACCTTTCAGAAACGAGAATTTTTCGAACTCGATAATGAGGCTGAGCGAGCGGTGCCAAAAGTTGCATTCTAAATACTCCTGCATTCGGATGCGAAGGACGCTAGTGCGATACTACGCAACAATCCATGACTCTTTATACTCAAATTGCTTCCAATAAACGCAAATCGATCATACTTATGATTTGTGTTATTGCGTTTGTATTAGGCGCCGTTGCGCTGTATTCGCATTTCGCGCGGCAAGACTACTTCCTTGTTGCGCTCGCAACCATCCTTATCATCCCCTCCTCAGTGATCGGATACTATACGGGAGATAAAATAGCACTGTCCGCGAACCGCGCAGTACGCATTTCTCAAGAACAAGCTCCAGAGCTGCACCGAATAGTAGAAAATCTTGCCATTACCGCGGGAGTAACAAAACCTCATATATATATGATTTCTTCGCCGGCATTAAATGCGTTCGCGACCGGAAGAGATCCCAAGCACGCATCCATCGCGGTCACCACGGGCTTACTGGAAACGCTCGATAGATCCGAGCTGGAGGGAGTGCTCGCCCATGAGCTATCTCACATAAAAAATTACGATATCCGATTCAGCATGCTCATTGCGATTTTTATCGGATTCATTGTCATCCTATCCGACCTCGTCACTCGCTCGTTATTTTTCGGCGGCGGTATTCGAAGTAGAGGCAACCGGGAAGGTAATAATCAATTGGGAATAATACTCGCGATTGTGAGCGTTGTGCTTATCGTCATTTCTCCGATTATCGCGAAAATTATTCAGCTCGCCATTTCTCGCCAAAGAGAGTACCTTGCGGATTCTTCAGGCGCACTGCTTACCCGCTACCCCGAAGGATTGGCGAGCGCACTGGAAAAAATTGCGCATGGACAACCGTTAAAAACGGCAAGTAACGCAACCGCCCATTTGTTTATCGCAAATCCGTTTACAAGCAAACGAGTCATGAGCCTGTTTTCAACCCACCCTCCTGTGGAAGAGCGCATCAAGCGCCTACGTATGCTGTGAAAAAGTGATGTATATTGGAATGAAATTCAGGCAAACATTGTTCTGGGATGTAGATCCATCACAGCTTGACACTGAGAAAAATGCCCATTACGTCAATGGGCGCATCTTGGATCTTGGAAACGATTAAGAAGTTCGATGGATGTGGCAAACATATGCCAAAGCAGCAATCAGAGATACTGTCACGCATTTTCGATCTTTGTAAAAACCCACTCGTGCATTATGAGAGCTCCTTACGGCATCCCTCTGAACTTCCACGCCGCTCAAAAACGTTATGGTTGCAGATATTTCGCTAAGTCCAGTGAGTCCATCGACATTGCATGTAGAAGTACTGCCCTCCGCATCGTGAACGACGTTAGAACTATTTTTCAGAGGCAGAGGGAATTCGTATACATTCCTGATTTCGACCACAAGGGCAGATTTACCGCATTAATTATCCAGGCTCGCCACCGTAGTTTCGAACAAAAAAAGGGACAATTGTAATTGAAAATATGAGCGTGTCGGCACACACGCGACACACCCTACTCTCCATCCATCCGATCAAACCCCCTACTCGCTA
>CAZSWB010000095.1:0-3865 GCA_964610675.1 uncultured Candidatus Saccharibacteria bacterium | reverse complement strand
ATCGATGATCAAATACGAAACATTCTCCCTCCCATGCACCCTGAGGATATTCCCGCAGGTAATTCGTGATTCCGCCGTGCAATTGATATACTTGCTTGTATCCTTGTTCGCGCATTGCCTCGGAAGCCTTCTCGCATCGAATACCGCTCGTACAATACATGAGGACCGGTTTTTCCTTCGGAATATTGCTTTTCTCCACAAATTGCGGAAATTCTTGAAACGTTTTAATTCCGGGAACGAGTGCGTTCTTGAATGTACCGATTTCGGTTTCATACCAGTTGCGCGTATCGAGCACCGTTATGTCGTCCCTTTTCAGCATTTCGTGGAATTCCTTCGGTGAAAGATGTCCGTTTGCTTCACTTCTTTGTACATGTTTTTTGAGTGCGACAATTTCTTCGCGAATATCCACTTTGAACCGTCGAAACGGCCGTATATTACTTTCCCAATGCTGAAAGAATATCTCTCCGAATTGTTCGGTAAGGTACCGCTCTATTTCTTTGATGGCTTTGGCAGAGCCAGCAACGGTGCCATTGCATCCTTCCGAAGCAATAAGAATGAGCCCATTCATCGCGTAGATTTTCCCGATGTCTCGCAACTTGTTTTGCAAGTCCAACATCCTCGCTTGGGTGAGCGGGGTAAAAAGATACCATTGGGTCATGGAATACAACATACGGATATGTATATCAAAGAGCAAAGCTTTTTTCCAGGGTTTGACAAAGCATCCTTAAAAGCCTACCCTTGCAAAAGCACATTTAAATTCCAGTTCAAGGGGAAGAACTATGGGTAAAGTGAAACAACGGGAAATCATTGATTGTAGCGTAGAGCCTATTTCGCAAACGGGGTACAGACTCATGGAGCACATGAAACTCGGACCTGTGCTGTGGAATCCTTCCCATTTCAGGCTTCATTTGGTGGAACGGCAGATGCGGAGTCGGGTTCTTGCGGGATGTAAGCTAATGGAAGAGCTAAGCGAAATGCGACTGGCAAACCAAAACATCCTTGACTTCGCTTTACAAAATGAGCGGCGAATTCCGCGGGATTGGAGGAGAGATGAGGATGGCAGGAGTAGTCGGTTTATTCTATTTCTCGGAACGACATACGTTCATGTTAGTGATGAGGAGCGACTGTACGTTCCCTGTCTCCATTACGGAGAACGTGGACCTTGGCGAAAAAATCTGATTGGCTTGGACAACCAGTTTGGTCGTCTTTGTCCCACGCTCATACTGAAGTAACGAGCAATTCAGAATCAGCCGCGTCGCTACACTTTGTATGCGACGCTTTTTTATTTCAACGGAAACATTGCGCAAAGAGCTTTCACCTCTTTGGCGATTTTCTTAATATCTTTTGATTTCTTTGCGTGCTCTTCAATTTCTATAAATGATAGGTCTTTCCACTTGGCTGATATATCCATACACTCGCGGATCCACTTCACAATCTGTTTCATTTCTTTGGCTTTCATCCCACGAGTTGTGATACACGGTGTTCCGAGGCGAAGCGCGGACGGGTCTCCTGGGGATCGTGTTTCTTGCGGCATCGTATTGAAGTTCGCAACAATACCGGCAATTGAGAGTACGCGCGCGAATGCGCGGCCGAGCACCGGTTGATTTGTCAGATTTATAAGGAGAAGGTGCTTGTCTGTTCCACCGGATACTAATTCAAAACCGAGCTTTTGTAATTCTTTCGCAAGCACTTGCGCGTTGCTGAGAACCGTGCGGGCATACCGCTTGTATTCGGGTTTTAGCGCCTCGCCCAATCCCACGCAAATACCGGCGATGTTATGATTATGGGGACCGCCCTGCAACCCCGGTAATACAGCCACATTTATTTTCTTCATGAGATCTTCATGTGCCATAATGATGGCTCCGCGGCCAGAGCGAAGTGTCTTATGAGTGGTTAACGTAATGATATCGGCAATGCCTACGGGGGAAGGGATACGGCCTGCTGCGATTAAGCCTGCCTCGTGCGCAATGTCCGCCATGTAGAGCGCACCTACACGTTTCGCGATGGACTTCATCTTTTTGTGGTTTAAGAGCCGCGGATATGCGGTGCTTCCCGTGATAATGAGTTTTGGCTTGTGTTTCTCTGCAATCCTTTGTATTTCATTGTAGTTAAGTTGTTGATTTTTTGGGCTAGTCTTGTATTGCACTACGGTATACAAACGGGAGGTGAGATTTACTTTTTTGCTTCCGCCCAAGTATACGGGCGATTGTAGATCAACTTTTTGCTTTGGCTCATATGACCATCCGTGTGACAAATGCCCGCCGTCAGGGAGGTACATGGCGAGGATCGTGTCTCCCGGTTGCAATACGGCAAGGTATACGGCTTGGTTTGCATTGCTCCCGGAGAGTGCTTGGACGTTTGCACTCCAATTCTTTGGAAGACTAAACACTTTTTTCGTGCGTTCAATTGCGAGCGCTTCGAGTTCATCAACGTTTTCGCAGCCTTCATAGTATCTTCTGCCAATATTTCCTTCCGCATACTTATGGGAAAACACAGATCCGACTGCTTCGCGCACGGAGGGAGAAAACCAGTTTTCGGACGGAATCATGGAGAGCGTTTCTTGTTGTCGTTTTTCTTCTTTCTTGATGAGTGCAAATACCGCGGGGTCCGTTTTTTGAAGCGCTGATTTCATATGCGTATATATCGTTTATGGGTAAAATCTGGAAATGTTGTTTGCGCGACGTTTTTCCATATTGTTTGATCAATGATGGGAAACCGTGCATCTCCGTCAAATGCCTCATGCAGGTGAGAGATGAGCAACTCATCCGCGAACGGCATCATTTGAGCATATATGCTCTCTCCGCCGATGACAAAAGCATCTTTGCCGCGTACGCGCTCAAGCGCTTGATTCATCAGGATACCGTTTCCTCTTCGTGATAAAATGATGTTTTCTCTGTTCGGGAGAGCGTAACCTATTGATTCAAACGTCTTGCGACCCATGATAACCGGATGGTTTAAAGTGATCGATCGGAACAACTCCATTTCTGCCGGAATACTCCACGGGATTGTATTCTTGTGTCCGATGACGGAATTTTTCGCAACTGCGGCAATGATCGTGAGCATTTACGCCGTCATCTTTTCCAGTTCTTGCAACTTCTTTTGAATTTTTTCTTCTTGCCCGCGTCTCGCAAAGTCATATTCTCCCATGTTGATTCGCATGTGCTGTGCAATGAGAGGGTAGGCTTGTTCCAACAGTTTGAATTTCGCTTGCTCGATGTGGCGATAGTCCGGATGTCCTTCGGGAATTGTTCGCAGTTCCATTTCCCAAAAGCATGATCGGATGTTTGTCCATTGCATAAAGCGTACGCGGTATGCCATGGGTACCGCATATTGGGCAAGAACGTTGTTGTGTGTCGCGATTTTTTCGTACACTGCTGCTGCGCGTTCCAGCGCTTCGCGATATTCATTGTCTAATCCCGCATCAATAAGCTCTGGTGGTGTGTCATAGCCGTGTTTTGTCGTGAAGAGTTGTCGTTGTTGGCTGAGCATGCGGTGTCGGTGCAGGTCTCTCCACGCACCGATGTTCATTGTGATATCGAATCGTACATATGCATTTTCAAACGCCCTGCCGGTTTTTTGCCAGCGAGCCGTGCGTCCGGAAAGATAGGTATTGAGAATTTCTTTTTTTTGCTCGGTATTTAGTATCACAACCGCATTAAGCGTATCTTCCCACGATGACGTATTGGAATCCGCGCTGTACAGAATGCCCGCAAGTATCTTGTTCTCGCCATCCGGATCATATTCCACTAACGATACTTTGCTTTGTGATGATTCTACGGAACCATGTAATTCAGTTGGCAACAGTTTTGCAACGCGGCTGTTTTTTTGTGCGATGTATTCTTGGTATTCCTCAGCCGTTTGCTTG
>CAZSWB010000094.1:0-3871 GCA_964610675.1 uncultured Candidatus Saccharibacteria bacterium | reverse complement strand
TATAGGAATTTTCGCCATCGTTATTTTCTCCGGCGGAGTGTGGCTTGCGATGTGGTACAGAAGTACGCAGCAAGTGCTGCAATCGCAGATCGGCATCGATATTTTTACTCCTGAACGTTTTACCGCAGGGAATCAACTGACGTATACGATTGGGGTTACCAATAACAGTAACGTACATTGGGGGACCGTAGACCTCCTTCTTACGACACCCGCAGGATTTTCGTACGAATCTTCCGATCCTCCCGGAAAGGCGAGTGATCAAAATGTAACGGTTTCTTTGCCGGGACTCGCTCCGGATGGGAAGGCTTCGTTTACGGTTACGGGAAGATTGATCGGCGAAGAGGGTACAAGTGCACTTTCGCGCGTGGAAGTTTCCGTAAGCCCGAAGAAGTTCCCGAATGAGAAAATCGTGCAATCGCAAACGGCAAAAACGCTCATATCGGCTATTCCCCTTGAGGTTTCCGTTGAAGCGGGGAAAAGCGCCGCTGTGGGTGAACGTATCGCCGCTGTTATTCATATTCGCAATTTGAGCGATGTACCCATTGAAGGCGCGGTGTTAAAACTTACGCCAGATCCCGGCATGCAGCTGGCAATCGAAGACACGGGGTTCAGCGCGGATTTTTCCGTCATCGATTCATTTTGGAGATTACCGGTCATACAGCCGCTGGATGAAGTTGTGCGATATTCCGTACTCTACGTAACGGGCAACTCGGGAGATCAACGCGAGCTTGGCGTTGCGGTAACGCAGCAACTCAAAAATCAAGAGTTTACCCTGCGCGAAATTTCCCATGTTGTTTCTGTTACGAGCTCGCAACTTACGGTTGCGCAATCATTCAACAACGATACGAGCGGAAAGCTTACCGTTGCAGCAGGTGAGCGCGTTGATGGCGTAGTAGAATACAAAAATACGGGAACAAACGGGTTGACTGACGGCATTGTCAAAGTGAAATTCGAAGGCAGCGGTTTGGATTCTTCCGCTATTGGCTTAAATTCCGGTGCGTACGACCCAACGACGAACACGATTACGTGGACAGCAGCTTCGGTGCCCGAACTTGCCCGCATTCTTCCCGGTGCAAGCGGAAAAATTGCGTACTCATTTAAGATCCTTCCGTATGACAGCTTCCCACTCGCTCCCAACGGAAAAAATCAGCAACTTATCGCTACCGCTACGCTTGATAGCCCCGATCTTCCGAAGCCTACCGGGCAAGCGCGTCAAGTCGTGTCCGACCGCTTTTTCCTTCCCGTAACAACCGATGCCCTATTCGGAATAGATGCTTTTTACGATGACGGAAGGCTTGGTATTACGAGCACGGGGCCGCTGCCTCCGAAAGTGGGAGAGCAAACAACTTACACGCTGCGGGCGAGACTCGGATCTTCGTTGAACGATATAGAGCAAGCGAAAGTTGTCATTGTGTTACCGGACGGAGTTTCATATACCGATCAGTTCTACAAAACGGCGGGAGAAATAGATTTCAACAACAGGACGAACACGATGACGTGGAGCATACCGCTTCTCGAAGGACTCGTTGGCAGAGCCGCTCCGTTTCAAGAGCTGAACATGCAAATTGCGATTACGCCCGGCGCGAACGTTCGCGGAAAAGTGATACCGTTTGTTCAAAGTATTACGGTTTCAGGTGTCGATTCATTTACGGGAAAAGGTCTTTCTTCGACTGTTTCCGAATTACCGACCACGCGCAGCGCGGACAGCCAAAACGGAAATGTGGAGTAGCACGAGGTAGACAAGCGGGCGCGGATGGTTAAGACTACCTCTATGTTTACATTTCGGGTAACGAAAAAACTGAACATGGCGAGGCGAAGCGAGCTTACCACACCACACGGAATAATCCCGGGGCCGTTCTTTCAGTTTGTGGCAACGCAAGGCGCGATACGCGGACAGGTGATGAGCGAGGATATGGAACGCTTGGGCGCGGATATTTTATTGGCGAATACGTATCATCTCCATCTGCGTCCCGGAGCGGATACGGTACAGCGCGCGGGAGGGTTACATGGCTTTATGAAATGGGATAAGCCAATGACGACGGATTCGGGAGGATACCAAGTATTCAGCCTGGGTAAATTTGTAAAGATAGACGAGGATGGGGTTACGTTTCAAAGTCCGTTGGATGGAAGTTCGCATCGATTTACACCGGAAACGGTGATGCAAATACAAGCGAAGCTCGGACCGGATATAGTGATGCCGCTTGATGTGTGCACTCCCTTTAACGCATCGCGTGAGGATGTGGAGCATGCGATCAAGCTCTCAACCGTGTGGGCGAAGCGATGCAAAGAAGAGCAGGCGCGCTTACAAAGCCCGCAAGCTCTCTACGGTATCATCCAAGGAGGAGTGTTTCCGGATTTGCGAGAGCAGGCAGCAGGAGCCTTGAGAGAAGAAGGATTTTTCGGATACAGTATCGGTGGTGAGTTACAGGAGAAAGGCGAGAAAGAAATTCGTCCCATCGTGCAAGCAACCATTGCGCATATTCCCGAAGATTCTCCGCGATATTTAATGGGGTATGGGAAGCCTGAGGATATTGTCGAAGCGGTGCGTCTTGGAGTGGACCAATTTGATTGCGTGCTTCCGATCCGAAATGCGCGGCACGGACAAGTGTTCTCGCGATTAAACACGCATGAGCTTACTCGCTGTTTACTAGATCCGGAGTACCCGATTGATCCAACAAAACTATATACCAAGTTAGATATTACAAAGTCCACGGTTGCAAACGACGATACTGTTTTTGCTCCGGGCAATCCGGTCATCACCAAGCCGTATACATATTCTTACGTACATCACTTGATGCGCGCGGAAACTCCGTCCGGGCTTCGGCTTGCGGTGCTTGCGAATATTTCGTTTTATGTGGAGTTGATGAAGGCGATACGGGAGACTATTGACGAGAAAGGGGTGTAAGAGAGATACGCGCTAAAATGCCTTTAATGTGCAGAATTTACGCATATTTATGCGATTTTCTGAAAGTTTCGTTTTGAAAATTTGACATTCCATTCAATGAATGCTATCATGGAGGTGGTTAGTGTTCGTTCTATCTGATACACGCTTGGGGTTCCGGCGCGTAGCCGGAATGAGGAGTGTGTATCAAAACAAGAAAGGTGGCTAACAGCCATGGGAAAGTCAACAGCTTCAGAATTGGTTCGTGGTGCTGGTATGGCGGCGGATGTCTGGACTCGTCTCGACCAAGCCGTAAGGGTCTTGGGGGGAGTCGAAGATGATCTTCATCTCCTCGCGCGACAGGAAGGGCAACCGATGATCGACATGATTGCCGGACTTCTCGTTCGGGCAGGCGCCGCTGCGCGCAATGTGTACCCTGTTATCGGTGAATACGGTGATGATTACGCTCTGACCTTCGCGAGCTTACTTGCAGAGGGGGATTACGGATATAAAAATCCGAACATCACCCCCGTGAATTTTCCGGGGGTATGCATTTCCGGATTCGATGCGGTTCCTGTTAGCTTTAATCGCGAAATCGGGTCTGATGAAGCGGTTCGAGAAATGGATCAGATGGGTCTTCGACCTGCAACGATGCTCGAGCTTCTCGCTTTCGGAGCAAAATTTCCGGATATTCAACGGAAATTTCCGATTGTCGAGCTCGCTTCCTCCTGGGTGGCTCCGGGGGGCTACCGTTGTGTCGGGGTTCTGGACCGCTGGAGTGACCGGCGCAAGGTGTTCCTCGCCGACTGGGCGTATGATTGGCATGCCGCTTCCCGCTTCCTCGCTGTCCGCAAGGAAGAGTCCTTGGCCGCTTGATCGCTTTGTTTTTGGCCAAGCTCTTGGTTCCTTAAGCTCGCGAAAGTTTTTAACTTTCGCGAGCTTTTTTCTTGCCGAAATTCCTATGCTTGTTACATTAAATCTGGATAGTAA
>CAZSWB010000093.1:0-3885 GCA_964610675.1 uncultured Candidatus Saccharibacteria bacterium | reverse complement strand
GAAGAGCGGAAAGAGAAAATGGTGAGGAAGAGACATCGGACTGTTTTCCGCGAACGGTACGACTTGCCGCAAGCGCCGCACGTCGCTGCTCCTTTTGAGACGCGGCCTGGAATACGTATTGAATCATGGCGGAATCGGTATCTCGAATCTTCGCAAGCGCGCCGGTTAAGGCTTGCATGGGATCAGCTTCCAATTCGCGGTAGGTTGCAATGGGTAAATATCCTTTTCGACGCAGCGTCAACGATGCCCCTAAAATCGCGTCATGCTCATGAAACATCGTATAGGATGGTGCGGGAGAAACATCTGCATCCGGATAGTGCGCATAGATCTGCTTTTCCAGGTGATCAATGTACGTTCTCTCCGTACCTGCGTAAAAGACGATCCCACCATGCGGCCGAGCTACAATTTCAAAAACAATCACGGGTTGTCCGTACAGAAAACGCTCAAGCGGCGATCTCCTGAGAACGGCAAGCGTGGAAAGAAACTGCTCCGCAACGGCAATTCTCTCTTTAATAGGCTCTCCAATGCCCTCTTCCCGCTCTTTTGCCCCAATATCTTTGGGTAATAACACCTGGAGCATTTGTATGTTAAGAGAACGAACAGTACGAGCCCGTTGCCGCATCATAGAAATCAAAACCGTGGCAAGCATAATGGCCGCACCGAGCAAAAGAAAAATAACAAAGCCTGCAAACAAAGAGATCATATCGAAAAAGCGAACATAAGCACTGCGCCCAGGGCAAGTACGATCACCAGTGCAAACAACAATGTCATCCAACGAGGCGTATGGTACGTATTTACGCGCGCATCAACAACCGCCTTATACATTTCTCCCGTTAATAGATCGTGAAACAGATCAATATTTCGAGGAAACGACGGACTTTGTTCTGCCCGAGCAATTGCAACGGAAAGATCTTGAGAAAAAGCGATATCAACGAGCTGCTGCGCCTCTTTATGTTCGGATGCGCTATGCTCCCATGGATGCGCGAGCGGAGCAACGCCGTGCCCCTCCGATTCAAATTGCGCCGCAAGCTCCTGTGAGACAATTTCCCGCTCCTTTGTTACGCCAACTTTTCGCTCTTTTTCAATGCGACTTTCCACGCGCTCGGTAAAATCAGTAGCACGTTCCGGTGAATGAAAAATAAGCGTCTCGCGCTCCCCTCTTGTGCGATCCTCAATGCCCATAATTATGTACCAGTATACACGGGTTATGTCGCCGCAAGAATATCATTCCAATTTGCTCCCATTCCCACATCCACCACAAGACGCACATCCAGAGTCAAAATACCCTCCATAATACTCCTCATCTCTTGAGAAAACTCCTGAGCGATATCTTGAGGCACTTCGCATACAAGTTCGTCGTGAACGGTGAGTATCATCGCACTCGTCGGATATGACTCCTGCATTTTTGCATATAGTAAAATCATCGCCTTTTTTAAAATATCAGCTTCCGTTCCTTGAATGGGGTAGTTAAACGCCATGCGCTCCGCCGCAGCGCGAATCGCTGGATTGTTTGAGTTGAGCTCGGGGACATACCGCTTTCGCCCAAACATCGTCTCCACATACCCCAATTCTTTTGCGGATGCGATTGTCTGCTCAATAAAGGCTTCAATCCCGCTATATTCCCTCTTATACCGCTCAATAAACGAGCGAGCCTCTTCCACGCTCACGTCCGCAGCGCGCGCGAAGCTCTGAGGACCCATACCATACAACACCCCAAAATTCAGTGTTTTTGCCTGACGACGCATATCATCCGTTACCTCGTCCAAAGCAACCCCAAACACGGAAGCAGCCGTTGCTTTATGAATATCCTGCTGTGCACGAAACGCATCGAGCATTTTGGTATCTTGCGCCATATGAGCAGCAATGCGCAGCTCCAGCTGTGAATAGTCGGCTTGAACGAGTACAAATCCTTTTTTTGCGACAAACGCTTGTCGGATTTCTTGCCCCAATGGCGTACGCACCGGAATATTTTGCAGATTCGGATTTGTGGATGAAAGACGACCGGTTGCGGCGATGGTTTGATTAAACGAGGCATAGATCCGATGTGTTTTTGCATCGATAAGCTTCGGAAGCGTATCGATGTATGTGCTTTTTAGCTTTGCGAGCTCCCGATATTCCGATAGCAGATCAATGATCGGATGCATGCCGCGAAGGAGGTCAAGTTCCCGAGCAGCCGTCGAATATCCCGACTGTGTCCGCTTGATTCCCGTCGTAGGAAGTCGCAGACGCTCGAATAAAATCACCCGCAGCTGCTTGGGAGAATTAATATTGAAGGTTTCTCCAGCTGCGCTCTCTATTGCCTGCTCCAGTTCAGATAACCTGACCTGCACCTTCTTACCCAGTCTACTTAAAACAGTATGGTCCACTGCAACTCCCGTCATTTCCATATGTACAAGTACATCAAGCAGCGGAAGCTCTATATCACGCAGCACATCAATCATCTTTTCTTCCTTGAGAAGCGGCAAAAAGAAGTCATAGAGACGCAGCGAAACATCCGCATCTTCACATGCATACCTCGCAAGCTCTACAAGAGGAACATCCTTCATGCTTTTTTGGTCCTTTCCGGTCCCGATAAGATCAGTGATAGGAATAGGCGTATACCCTAGGTGCACCTCTGCCAGATCGTCTAGTCCGTAACTTCTCGTACCGGGATTTAATAAGTAACTTGCAAGCATCGTATCAAACACGACGTTGCGTAAATGAATTCCCGACTGCATAAGTACCTCCATGTCATATTTCAAGTTATGTCCGGTTTTCGGAATTGCCTCATCTTCAAAAAAATCCTTCCAAAGTAATACTGATTCTTTATCACATGGTACATACCATGCCTGTACTTCATCATCCTTATGAATGGCAAAACTCATCCCAATAAGAGGGCTTAGTCTTCCTCCAAGACCATCCGTTTCCGTATCGAATGCAACCACGCCGCCTTGCCGTAACGTCTCTTGGAGTAAAAGCTGTTCTTCTCTTGATAGAGCGACGAAGTATCCTTTCGGCAACTCTATTTTTTTTCCATTTTCCATCTGCAACGTAGGTTGAAATCCATTCTGGCTTTTCGGTAATCGGTTGATAAGGCTGCGAAAACCCAGCTTCTGAAATAGCTCGCGAACCGTCGATTCATTGTAATCCACAAAGAGCGCTCCATCCAACGAAATATCGCCGGGAACATTCTGATCTATCGTCGCAAGCTTCCTACTGAACAACGCGTCTTCCTCATGCCCGGATAACAACTTCTGTGCACGTGCTGAAAGCTCTGTCATGTGCTCAAAAATCGATTCGAGCGAACCATATGTGCTTACTAAATCTTTCGCCGTTTTCACCCCGATACCGGCCACACCCTTAATATTGTCGGACGGATCACCCGCCAACCCTTTATAATCGGGAATATATTGCGGATCAAACCCGTACTTCTCCCGAACAAGCTCCGGAGTGTACAGAATGGTGTCCGATATCCCTCGCTTGAGCGTAAATACCGACGTTTCTTCAGATACCAGCTGGAGCGCATCCATATCACCGGTAACGATGACAATGGGAATTTCTTTTGAAAGCGTGTGAACGATGGTACCGATCAGATCATCAGCCTCAAAACCGCTTTTTTCCAGAATGGGAACGGAAAACGCTCGCACGACATCACGAACGATATCAAACTGCACGACAAGATCATCGTCTGCAGCTTTTCGATGCGCCTTATACTCCGCATATTCTTCATGTCGGAATGTCGGACCCTTCATATCGAACGCAGCAATAACGTGGGTGGGCTTGATCGTTGTAATCATTTTCAATAGCATCGTCGTAAAGCCGTACACTGCATTTGTAGGAACACCATCTTCAGTACTCATCGGCGGAAGCGCATGGTATGCACGGTGAATCAGCGCGTGAGCGTCT
>CAZSWB010000092.1:0-3916 GCA_964610675.1 uncultured Candidatus Saccharibacteria bacterium | reverse complement strand
CTTGATTTTTTCTCATAGCGGATTTCCCAGCAGGAATCGAACCTGCGTTTAGCGCTTAGGAGGTTGTACAATATCTCGGTACCATCATAATAAAATAACGGTCTTTGAACTTCGATTTCTTCAAAAGGCTCAAACCCTTTGGCGTCGTAAGTAAAAATCTTAGTTACATCATTGCCCAACATAGTGGCTGCGATTTGTACATTGAAGACTGCTGGACCGACGACGGGATGCCGATCAAGCAATCCTTGCGTGCGTTCAACAAGATTGTGAGGGAAGTTCAAAACATGGAGAATAATATTTAGCATTTTCGAGATGGCATGAACCCGATCACCGACCTTGGAGGCAAGCTCCAGGCATTGATCGAGGCTCAGCTCATCGGCCGCCAGAATAATGCGACTCGTTTCCATAGTTACTCTCCTTCTCTTTTTTGTTGGGAATGTACGATTTAAGCCCGACAATCGGGCTTAATACCAAAATCACATTACAAAAAATGTAAATAAAATCAAGTAAAGCGAAAAAGGAAACTCTCTGAGTTTCTTCCTAATTCTTTAGTCTTAAAGCGCATGCTGGCCAGCGCCACGAAGGCGGTGGTGATAAACATCAGTACCAGCGCGCTGCGCCTACAACGCTCGCGCCGCACTCGACAGCAGCCTCACTTTATCTCTTTGCACGACAGTAATTTTTTCAATTTTTGTTTTGAAAACATTTGGTTACAGAAGCTTTACTTTTATGCCTTTGTATTTCAAGAGCTTTTTATCGTTGGTATAAAATGTCTTGGCATTCATAAGTTTAGCTGTAGCTAAATGCAGGGCATCAGGGGTTTTGAATCCGTATTCTTGTCGAATCTCGGCAGCTTTTATGGCAATAGGTAGCGTAATATCGATAATGGAAATATTCACCAGACCAAGGAGCCATTTCTGAAGCGTAAGCATAGCTGGTCGGTTTACTTGTTTTTTTTGCATGGTAAGTACCTCTGTAACTGCTATTGTTGAGATAATACCCTGGCTCTTCCCTAAGGCAATAGGTTCAAGGACCTTGATTGTTTTTGGTCCAAATTCAGGATGTGCTGAAGAATGGTAAATGAGAATACTGCTATCCAAAACAACAAGAGGTTTGTCTTTGGATTTAGTCCCATTCATTGCGCAGCTTTTTTAATTCTTTTTCAACATTTATTCCCTCCCATATATCCTTCAGTGCGCCATAT
Source organism: uncultured Candidatus Saccharibacteria bacterium (assembly GCA_964610675.1). Taxonomy (GTDB): domain Bacteria; phylum Patescibacteriota; class Andersenbacteria; order UBA10190; family UBA10190; genus HO2-45-11b. Next base: position 2,712 of record CAZSWB010000092.1, on the reverse strand, counting down.
TGGTTTTTAGCCCAGTTATCGTCCTCAACGTGCAAGGCGATTGTTTTATTATCTAGCGGATATAAATGAACCCTAGCCCCTTTTGCGAACTGGCGGTGTTTGTTGCGCAGGGCTTTAGGGATAACAACTTGGTACTTGGGGCCAATAGTGACCACGTTTTCTTTTTTATCTATTTTTTTCATTGTATAACAATATTACCATATTTCGTTATACGAAGCAAAAGAACTTCGCGCTTACTGTGTTCTATTTCTTGGTGCCGGGGGCGAGTCCAACCAAACTCGCACTTCCATATTTTCTGGTGCCCCCGGCAGGAATCGGACCTGCATCTACGGCTTAGGAGTCCATTGCTCTATCCATTGAGCTACAGGGGCGTAACAGCCATTGTAGTATCTCCTCTTGCGTTTGGCTACATCACACGGCATCATATACGTCATATGAAAACATCACCAATGCGTCCATTCGGAAAAGAATCTTGGAATAAGAATATAGGAATCACGCTTCTCTTAGTACTCGTAGTGGGAGCGCTTTTTAGCTTGTATGGGCGTCCAATTGAAAATCAGCGCGAGGTCAGCATGTCGCAAGTGGTCGATGAGCTATCAAAGGAGAACGTTTCAAACATCACCATCAATCAAAATGAGCTTACCGTTACGCTCAAAAGCGACCCTTCTCAAAAGCTCATTGCGCAAAAAGAGACCGATGCATCGGTCACGGAAACATTTCGAAATCTTGGTGTGTCGGAAGAAGCGCTTCGTCGTATAGAACTTACAGTTAAAAAGCCTTCAGGAATCTCATTCTGGACCGCTTCGTTGTTGCCGGTATTGTTACCATTCGCATTACTCGCCTTTTTCCTGTGGTTCATGATGCGTAGCGCTCAAAATATGGGAAACAAAGCGATTACCTTTGGGCAAATGACTGCGGGACCGGTCGATCAATCTAAGAAAAAACGAACAACGTTCAAAGATGTGGCAGGAAACGAAGAAGCAAAACAAGAGTTGATGGAAGTCGTTGAGTTTTTGAAAAATCCAAAGAAATTCCAAGATATCGGGGCGCGTATCCCCAAAGGCGTGTTATTAATCGGCGCTCCCGGTACGGGGAAGACGTTGATGGCGCGAGCGGTTGCCGGTGAGGCGGGAGTGCCGTTTTTTAGCATCTCCGGGTCGGAATTCGTGGAGATGTTTGTCGGAGTGGGAGCGTCTCGAGTGCGGGATCTCTTTCAAAAAGTAAAGCGTAACTCCCCAGCCATTATGTTTATTGATGAAATGGATGCCGTAGGTCGGCATCGAGGTGCGGGGCTTGGTGGCGGGCACGACGAGCGCGAACAGACATTAAACCAAATCCTTGTAGAAATGGACGGATTTGAGCAGACGGATAACGTGATTGTGCTTGCCGCGACGAATCGACCGGATGTACTGGACCCCGCGCTCTTGCGACCGGGAAGGTTTGATCGGCAGGTTACGATGGATTTGCCGGATATCAAAGAACGGGAAGCCATTCTTGCGATCCATGCTGCTAAAATTCCTATGAAAACAGACGTGGATTTGCGCAATATAGGTGAACGAACCCCCGGGTTTTCCGGTGCCGATCTTGCGAACCTGATTAATGAGGCGGCTATTTTTGCGGCGAGGGAGGATATGAAAAAAGTTTCTCAGCGGCACATTGAAGATAGTATTGAAAAGGTTCTTCTTGGGCCGGAAAAGAGGAGTCGCGTCTACTCGAAGAAAGAAAAAGAATTAACGGCGTACCATGAGGCGGGACATGCGATTGTGGCGTATTACACACCCGATTCCGACCCAGTACGCAAGGTGTCGATTATTGCTCGCGGATTCGCGGGTGGATACACATTGAAATTGCCTGAAGAGGATAAGCGGTTGCATACCAAGACAGGGTTCTTAAGCGAGCTTGCGACATTGATGGGCGGATACACGGCGGAGTTGATTAAGTACAAGGAGCTTACAACTGGTGCGAGCAATGATCTGATGAAAGCCACGAAGCTTGCACGAAGGATCGTAACGCAATTTGGAATGTCCAGTTTAGGCCCTGTTACCTTCGGCCAATCGGAACACCAAGTGTTCTTGGGGAGAGATCTTCATGAAGGACGGGACTACTCGGAAAAAACAGCTTCACTGATTGACGAAGAGGTTTCGGGCATTTTGAAGGATGCGCAAAAGCGCGCGCAGGAGATTATAACGACATATCGCGCAAAACTTGATGTTCTGGCGGAGTATCTCATTAAGAAAGAGACAATCGGACAAAAAGAATTCGCGGATCTGATGGGTGGAGAAGATCCGGATGTTGCAAATGAAGATAAAGGGAAACGTCCGATACCTGAATCACCCAACGTGTCTCCTGTAGGGGCAGTTGCGTAAGATCTACTAACTACTATTGAGATTTTTCGCCGTATTCACGAGCGAATGTACGATTCTGTTTGGTGCGCACGAGAAGGATCGAACTTCTGGCCCCCACAATGTCAATGTGATGCTCTACCACTGAGCTACGCGCGCTTACTCACAACAGAGTAGCTAAATTGTATGTGTTGTGCAATCAAAGGATACGAATGGATGTGTAAAAGTACACTTGTAGTTTACATATTAGGTATGTAAGTTATAAACTATATAATACAATATATGTATATATCTCGTGTCATTGAGCAACAAATTGAACAAGCACTTCGCAATCGCAAAGTACTGATGTTGCTTGGTGCTCGCCAGGTTG
>CAZSWB010000091.1:0-3926 GCA_964610675.1 uncultured Candidatus Saccharibacteria bacterium | reverse complement strand
ACTTAATAGATGAGCTATGATTTCATCTTGCATGGGATTGGTATCCTGGTACTCGTCTACGGAAATAAACCTCCATCGTGATTGATAGTACGCTCGTACGTTGGGTGCCGCGCGCAGAATACGAAGCGGAATACGCAAAAGATCATCGAAATCGTACGCGTTATGCTCTGCGAGCATTTTTTCGTATACGGGGAAAATAGCGGCAAGCACTTCCTCTTGAGGGCTTTGGGGATCAGTGATCTCGATGTTGTCCACATGCTCGTTTTTCAAGCGAGAAATCATGTTTTTCACCGCATTCGGACTCCATTCTTTCAACGAGTAATTGGCATCTTTTAACGCTTTGCGAACCAGCTTTTCGGAATCTTTCGTATCTAATATGGAGAACCCTCGGCTACGGGTGTGAAAATTCGCTTGTTCTCGGAGAATTTTAACGCCCATACTGTGGAATGTGCTGACGGAAGATGGGCTGGCATGTGTGGTTCCGAGCAAGTCCCTGATACGATGCTTCATTTCCGCTGCTGCCTTATTCGTAAAGGTGACCGCGAGAATCTGATCGGGAGTAGCTATACCCTGCTCTATAATATACGCGATACGGTGGGTTAATGCCCTTGTTTTGCCGGATCCGGCCCCTGCAAGTACCAATACAGGGCCATGTGTGGCTAAAACGACTTGTTTCTGCTGTTCGTTGAGGCTTTGCAATATATGTGACATAGACGCAATTGTACCCCAGAAATGTCAAGCTTGACTATACCTGCCACTCCTCTACAATTGCTTCTTGTATGTCAGTACGTCCTGACAAAGCTCATACAAACATGCAATACAAACCTTAAGCCCCTAAAAAAGGAGTAAGGTATTTTACAAAAGCGACAACTAACAAAAAGATCAGCAGTTCACGCAATCTTTTTTGTTCTCATAGTAGCAATCGCCCTTCAGGGGCGTATGTCTACATCTTCTCACCAAAGCTCTTTGTTGCATGCATATATATCGGGTGAGGAAATTTCCGAAGGTCCGTTGGATCCGTCTGCCTATGCCCAAACGACCACACCCGGCACGGGAGGAAGCCGCATCGCATTTGTTGAAGCAAGCGATGCTAATTTTATTACATTCGGAGATCCGGAAGTTCAATTTGCTCAAACGCTTGAAGGCAACGCAATCGTAGCTCCCCTGCAACCTGCTCTTACGGATCAGAGCGAGGAGCAAGAAAAAGAGAATGAGGTTATTAATACGCAGGCAAAGCCGTTCATCTATACCGTTGAAGAAGGTAATACCATCGCCGGAATCGCATCCAAGTTTGGTATTTCAACGAATACGATTCTGTGGGCAAACGGCTTAAATGAGAAGAATGTTATTAAGGTTGGCGATCATCTTACAATTCTTCCTACTACGGGAGTACTCCATAACGTAACGAGCGGAGAGACGGTGCTCGGAATCGCGAACGAGTATAATGCGAAAGCATCTGAAATTATCGCGTATAACGGATTGGGAGAAAACGCCGCACTTTCTATCGGTCAAAAGCTTATCGTTCCCGAAGGATACATTGCGCCTCGAGAAGCGCCACGAACCGTATCGCAAAATACACAAACGGCACGCGATACGGATGCGAATGAACCCACTCCTCCTCCGCAGGACGTCAAATCAAGCGGAGATTCCTTTGTGTGGCCGACTACAACCAAACATCTTTCCCAGTACTTTAAATGGGGACACACCGGTATTGATATCGATAACCGCGCTCGACCTGCCATCTTCGCGGCACAAGGCGGAACCGTTGAATTCACCGGCTGGCTGGGAGGATATGGAAACTTGATTATCATGAATCACGGAGGCGGCTTGACCACCTACTACGCTCATTTGGACAAATTCTATGTAACCGCCGGAGAAAAGGTAGATAAAGGAGCTGCAATCGGAAAAATGGGATCAACAGGCAGATCTACCGGTCCCCACCTTCACTTTGAAGTTCGTCGATTCGGGAAACCGATTAACCCGATGGGAATGTATTAAGAAGCGTTATGGCTTCTATGATGCCGCTTCGGCCACGCAAGAAGCGACAGAGCGGCTCCTAGAAGCCCTACGTCGCGAATGAGGATGGCATCTATCCCTTGCGTAATAAGAACGCCTATCAAATGAATTGCGGCGAGGGATGCGATAATCTTTGGCCACTTTCTGAGAACGAGCAGTCCTCCGATTGCCAGATTAAATATCCCGCTCAATTTGAGTGCAGTTTCTCGGTCAAGGCCTAGTGGTGTATTAATTGGTATGTAGCCAATCCAGGTATCCGGATGGCGCAACATATCCTGTCCGATCCAGACAAATACAAGTCCCAGTCCGGCGCTTAAAAAGAGATGCGACCAGTTATATCTCCCGTAGTTCATACACGATAAGTATAGCAGAGTGAGCAGGAAACGTTGAAACTTCTTCGAATAAAAAAAAGAAACCTCGGAACATCTACGTGTTCCGAGGTTTCTCAGGTTAAAGATCCATCTTACAATCCGTCGAAGAGTCTTTCGTACGTCCACAAGCGCTTTTCCAAGACTTCGTCGTGAGCTTGTAGCGCTTCGAGGTCCGTCGGCCCTCGTACGAACGCACTGAGCGGCTCGTGTAGCGCCATGAGTGCAAGATCGGCAGCAGATGGTCCGCTGATCTCACCCCTATACAACACTTCCACCGTAGCCGTTCCCGTGAGCGTCTCGGGACGGCTATCCACCGTGAATGTACTGAAGCGATATTGCTCCTGATACCATACACCATCAATCGGAATCATGAGTGAGCGTACCCGAACGCTCTCCATGCTCATCTTGAGCGGCACTGATCCGCTGGCATCAAACGTATCCACGATATTTTGTGAATAGTTGAAGCTGTTTTTTCCGGAGAAAATGGAGGAGTTGAGCGCATCGGCAAGTAAGGTGCCTCCTACATGCATGTAGTCGGCTTGGATACTGATATCAATGGTCGCAGCCGCCTGAGCGGTATTGAGCAGTCCCGTCACGTACCCTTCGAACGAATCTCCGGGTGTTCCAAGGATGTCGTAGCTCGTTTCGACCATGATACGTATTTCGTACTCTCCTCGTACGGATACATGACCTACGAAGTTAGCGATAAGCGTCTCCGTGTCAGTTGATGGATATTCACAATCCGTCTCCCAGAGGTCGAACGCGCCGCCTTTGAGAATAATGTTGAAGTCCGCCATTCCCCATCCGGCGAGTACGAGGCTGGATCGGGTGATGTGCCTCGTGCCCCAGACGGAATTCTCACCATCGCGAAGCTCCACTTGTTGCCGCAAAGCAACAGTGTGAAGCTTAGCTGCGTCTAGAGAACCATCAAAGGTTCCGGCAACGTAACTATTCGCGTTCAGTTGAACGTAATATCCCTCGCACGATTCGTCCCGTTCATACGCCACTTCTTCATACAGCTCATCTCCAAAGGATGTTCCCTTGGCGATGAGAGAAGAAATAGGTGATGTCGCTCCTCCGTTAATCGCATTGACCACGATGAGCGCGTCAATGGGTGACAGTTGATTGTCACCGTTCACATCGACGCTCATCATCGGTAATCCCACCGGAATTGCCGGGAGGCTGAGCTCTTGGTTGTTAATTTGATTGATGACTGCCAGTGCGTCGCTTGGGCTTAATGCGCCATCTCGGTTCACATCCACGTCCCATATCAAATTTCGATGTGGGGTGATTAGTTGCTGTTCTGAAACGGTACCGGCAAGTTCTGCCAGTACTTCTCCCGTGGCCGCCTGCGTATCATTAGCGAGTACATGCTGCGCCCACTCGGCGAACACTCCTGTGGCCAATAATCGGCGATCTTCAAGCGATTCAAGAATTAGCTTTCGATTCATCGAATTCTCCCTATTTATACCTAGAAGTTGTCAAAAACCATCCCGAAACTGAACGTGTAAGAGTATATCAAATATATAAATCTGTCAA
>CAZSWB010000090.1:0-3929 GCA_964610675.1 uncultured Candidatus Saccharibacteria bacterium | reverse complement strand
TCACCGCCTCCTCCACCACCGCCACCGAAAAGTCCTCCGCTTGCACCCGCACCAAGACCGCCGCCTCCGCCCGAACAACTACCACCGCTACATTGCGCAAACACAAGCGAAGGGGTTGCAAGAAAAAAGAATAAGATAAGTACCGCTGCGAATTTGAAGGATCTTGGTTGCATAAAGTTTATGTGAGCTAAATATTTGTTTTTAGTATACACCATTTCTCACTTTTTTATACACAACCCCGGAACATCGCTTCAAACGATCATCTCTTGCGATTAAAAAATACGTTGGTATAGTAGGATAAAGGAATTCTGATGGAGAAAAAGTTTTCCATCAATATTATTTGCACATAAAAAAACACGCGCAAAGCATACAAGCTCTTGTGGATCTGAAAAGCAGAAAATCCCTTCCGGGGTGCGGCCCTACTGCGGGGCGTCAGTAGTCTCCTTAATGGGGTGTAACGAACGTGCTACGATGGAAATTTGTCGCCCTCCCAGATCCACAATAGCTTGTACTACTGATTTGAAAAACCTTCCAGAGACTGACGCAATTGCGAGAGCCTTGCCACGTGCGTCGGAAGGACAGTTTGAATATTCGTAAGCGCCTGCACTGCAAGTTGCTGATTCGCTCCGATTGCGTTCTGTTCGATTATCAGTAATTGCTGTGCGGTAAATTGAATGAGAGAGACATAGAGCTGATGGTATTCTTGTGTCGGTTGCGGAGCCGCAACTTGTTTGAGTGAATCCGAGAATCTTGCAATTCTTCCCCGCACCTGGGAAAGCGGCTGTATGTTCCCGTTCGCGGCGTCTTGAATGGCGCTTGCGACAATCTGTCCATCCGAGAATTCCGCCGGTCGCAACGAATCAACCTGGGCAAGATACGTTTTCACAGATGCGGAAGTACTTGCTCCCGTTATCTGCAACTGAGAAAACGGTATCAGAGTAAGTTGCGCGGCAGTTCGAGAAGAACCATTGGAAGGTGGGGTTGTTTGGCCTGCTTGCGGCGCTGTCGGAACCGGCGTTGGTCGCGTAGGATCTACATACGGAGTAATCAAAGGTGCAGGTGTTGGCGCTTGAATACGATCACTCCCGGCGCCATCGCCTTTTTTCGTGGGATCGAATCCGTTTTTCACTTCCGCGCCATCTTCATATCCATCGTTATCACTATCCGGATTGAACGGATCGGTTCCCCACACACACTCCTCGTTATCAAACAACCCGTCTCCATCGCTATCGAGTCGAGCGGTCGAAACGGAACTTGCGGGATCGTAACCTGCGCGAACTTCCTCACCGTCCGTATACCCGTCTCCATCCGTATCCGGATTATTCGGATCCGTGCCATAGATCACTTCAACGGAATCCGGAAGAGAATCCCGATCCGTATCTTCCGCCGAAACCCACGTATCAGGGCACACGCCTCCGAACGCTACGGGAGCGGCGGAAGTGCTTGGCAATGCGCCACCAGTTTCCATCGGCGTTACCGACGGTTCCGCTGTGGGAGCAGGGTCTGAAGGTGACGAAAAAAGAAACCAATAGGACGCGACGATAATACCCAGCAGGAGCACCACACCTATTCCCATCAAAAGAACCCTCCTGTTCATAGTTGCCCTTAGGGCGCGGTGCCCCCGAGAAGAGTCTGCGAAATATCTTGAGATACATTCAAAATTTCAACTTCGGAAACAAACGGAGTGGGAGCGGGGGAATCGGCATTGTTCAGTTGGGTTCGCGTTAAAAGCGGGATCGTTTCGTCACTAAACAGCAACGTGATGCCGGCAATGCCTCCGATGGCAATAATGAGGACAACGATGCCAACCCAAATTTCAAACGCGAGTTTCGTATTCAGTAACATATCGTAATAAAATTGTAACACAGTTTTCCAATTCTTTCTCCCCAATCCATATTATATACGGCCCGAACGCGATTGCTCGATAATTGCCTTGTATACATACGCGCTTGGACGAATCGTCCGTTGCTGCGTTTTTAAGTCCACCGCAACCAACCCGAATTTCGGTGCAAATCCTTCCGCCCACTCGAAATTATCAAGAAGCGACCAGTGCAAATATCCGCGCACGTCGCATCCTTGTTTCTGCGCCGCTTCAATGGCACGAATATGGGAGCGAAGAAAATCTGCGCGTTTGCTATCGTCCGCATCTGCAATTCCGTTTTCCGTAATGTATATGGGCTTGTTGTACCGCTTCACATCCAGAAGAACCTGCGTAAGACCGCCGGGAGATATCGGCCAGCCAAGATCGCTTGTCTCACCGGAAGGAAGCATGACATCCATAAAGGGAGGGGGAAGCGTTGCGCGAACAGAGCGAGAAAAATAGTAATTCACTCCGATAAAATCTTGCTTGTTTCGTATCAGAGAAAAAAACAACCGGTTAAAAAACAAATCTTGCATCCACGACAAAAGTCTATCAATCACGCTTGATTCCCGCGCGGGCGCATATGCAATCATATGTTTTGCGAATCCAACCGGAATATGAGGATGTACGTGATGTAATCTGCGGTACGCGAGCACGTGAGCTCTCGCCATAGTGCGAACTACTCGCATTGTAGCCCAAGCGCTCTTTTTTTGCGGAGGCCATATGCCTTTCATGTACGACTGCGAAGCATACACCATAGGCTCATTAATCGTGATCCAAAAATCAACCAGGTCGCCCAGATGCGTCGCCACGTACTTTGCGTACCTGCCAAAAAGCTCCGGGGTTTTGCCGGATTCCCATCCGCCCTGACGGGAAAGCCAGAGTGGATTGGTGAAGTGATGCAGCGTTACAAACGTTTTCATTCCGGAAGATCGCACCTCTTGGAGCACCGCTTTGTAATGCTCTATTGCCGCTCTGTTAAACCTGCCTTCTTGCGGCTCGATACGACTCCATTCGATTGAAATTCGATGTGCAGTATGACCGAGTTGTTTTGCAAGTCCAATATCTTTTGCGTACGTATTCCACCCGTCAACGGAGAGTACGGAACGAAATTGTTCCGGACGTTGCTTCTCCCACTGCCACCAATCGTTATTGGTATTCCCTCCTTCGATTTGATGTGCACTCGTGGAAGCTCCAAAAAGAAATGTTCCTCCTTGCATTCCTCAACTATATCATGTGCAGCGCCGCCCTGCGATGACGCAACCGCTCCAATGCAACATTCTGCAACTGACGAACACGTTCGCGACTGATATGAAAGCTTCCACCGATCTCTTCAAGCGTCTTCGGATACCCGTCGCTTAACCCAAATCGTGCGTCAATGATATTCCGCTCGCGAGAGGGAAGACCGAGAACTGCCTCTCGCACTTCATGCTCCATGAGTGAATGTTGCGCCGCCTCGCTCGGTGAAGGAGATTCTCTGTCCTGCAACAAGTCCTGCAATCTCGTTTCTTCGTCGCCATCAGATTTGCTTACGATATGCTCCAACGACACGATGTCGGTAGAAAACATTTCCAGACTTGCGATTTCTTCTTTTGAAGTATCCATTTCCGCGGCGATTTCGTCCGGAACGGGATTTCTCCCCAATACCTGCGTGAGCTTTCCTTTGGTGCGCTGTAATTGCAGTACGCGATCGAATACGTTTTCCGGCAACCGAACGAGCCGACGCGCTTTCAGCGCTCGCAATATTGCTTGGCGGATCCAATACACTCCGTAGGTGGAGAAGCGGGTTTTGAATTCCCCTCGGAATCGATCTACCGCACGCATGAGGCCGATATTTCCTTCTTGAATAAGATCCATGAGAAGTTCCGGATCATTACCGGTTACGTATTTTTTCGCAATACTAACCACGAGCCGAAGATTGGCGAGTAACAGGTGCGAACGAGCCATGGCGTCACCTTTCTGAATACGAACTGCGAGCGCCTGTTCTTCTTCGGCGATAAGCAATGGAGTCTTTCCGATTTCCTGCAAGTATCGAGACAAAGAAGATACGGCGTCGGGCGAGGTGCGG
>CAZSWB010000089.1:0-4009 GCA_964610675.1 uncultured Candidatus Saccharibacteria bacterium | reverse complement strand
GGGATTTCTCCTCTTCGCTATTGTTATAGTACGTCTTGCCGATTTGCAGATCGTAAAGCACGGTCATTTTGAAACCGTTGCTCAGGCGCAACGAAAACGCGCATCCGAGCTACTGCCTCACCGTGGCGCCATATATATACAAGAAGGCAAGGGTGAAGATATTTTTCCGTTGGCAAGTAATAAAAAAGCGTGGGTTGCGTATGCCGTTCCGAGGAACATGAAGGACCCGAAACACGTGGCGGATACACTCAGCGGTGCACTTGCTTCTTTTCGTGATCGGCAAAACGAACGGACGAAAAACAGTATTGCGCAAACGGGACAAAATCTCGTTGACGCGTTTGCGCCAACACCTACTCCCGACGCGTCGCTCTCCCCAGAAGCGGAGCAAGAGCTTACGCAAGAAGACCGCGCGCGTGTTCTCGCGGCAAATTTACAAACGAAGTTTAATCAGCGCAATGATCCGTACGAACCATTTTTAAAACCCTATGAAGTACTCGATGACGAATTCCTCGCTTTTTTACAAGAAAAGAATCTGGAAGGAATCACATTGGAAGAACAAGAAATTCGCGCATATCCGGAAGGCTCGCTTGCCGCGCATGCGATCGGGTATCTCGGGTTTGATAACGAAAGGAAAGTGGGCAGATACGGAGTTGAAGGATATTTTGATTCCGTATTGCGAGGCGATTTCGGATTTCTCTCCGGGGAGAAAGACGCGGGAGGGTATTTCATCGGCGTAGTCGGCAGCGAATTTCGTCCCGCACAAGACGGGTCCGATATTGTGCTTACCATTGACCGCGTTGTACAAACGTTCGCGGAACAAGAACTTCGTGAGGGAGTGGAGCGGTATCGGGCGGAGCGGGGAAGTATTCTGGTCATGAATCCGAAAACAGGTGCGATTCTCGCAATGGCGACATATCCGACATTCGATCCGAATACCTACTATGCCGTACGCGATGCTAGAGTGCAGACAAACCCGATCGTCTCCGATAGCTTTGAGCCCGGATCCATATTGAAACCGGTGGTTATGGCCGGAGCCATTGATGCCGGTCTGGTGGATCCGAATACGACGTTCGTGGATAACGGACCGGTGCGAGTATCAAAGTTTACAATTAACACATTTGATGGAAAGCACTTGGGCGTGCAGACCATGACCCAGGCCTTGGAACAGTCGAACAATATTGGAATGGTGTGGGTTGCGCAAAAAATGGGAGCGGAGCGAATGTATGACTATTTGCGCAGGTTTGGTTTGGGGGAGCGCACCGGTGTTGAGCTGGATGGAGAAACGCAAACGAATCTTAAGGAGCCGCATACCTGGAACGAAGCGACGCTGGCGACGACCGGGTTCGGACAAGGTGTCGTTGTTACCCCCCTGCAAGCGCTTGACGCGATCAATGCCATAGCAAATGGTGGAGTGCTAACCCAACCCCACATCGTGCAAACCATCAAGAATGCGGCAGGGGAGGAGAAGCACACAACACCAACACAAGTGCGACAGGTTGTTTCAAAAGAAACTGCTGATTCTGTTTCTGCGATGATGGTAAGCGTTCTGGAAAACGGTGTAGCAACGCTTGCGCGTGTTCCCGGATACTACCTCGCCGGAAAAACCGGTACGGCTCAGGTTGCGGACGAGACCGGACAATATTCACAGGAAAAAAAGATAATTACATTCACCGGGTTTGGTCCCGTTCCGGATCCGGAGTTTTCCATATTGATCAAGCTTGATAACCCGTACGGGCTCTCGTTCGCATCAGGAACGGCGGCTCCCATGTTTCGCAATCTCGCGGAAAAGCTTTTGACGTACTACCAGGTGCCGCCTTCGTACGACGCGTCGGTAAAACCGGGAAAGTTTCTCGTTCCGTAAATACGGGTATACTTCTTCTATGAAAACATTGCGGGAAAAAATAGCGTGGTTTCGAGCGGAGCAGTATTTGGCGCGGTACAAGCCGTACGGAATTGTTGTTGCCGGCACGTACGGGAGAGAATACGTGTCTCATGCTATTTGGAATGCGTTGCGCAGACGCAGGCATGTGCGCACGGGAGGAAGTATTGAGCACACGATAGATATTCCCGAAGGTATTCTCGGCGCGAAAGGGCATCGGGAGCACCAAGGCTTGATGCGCTTGTTGGTACGCAGCAAGTTGCGGGAAGTGACGCAATTCGAGCCTGATACCGTTATTACCCAGTTGCCGTTAGTGGTCACTCCCCATACTGCTCCATGGGCTCTTGAACGGATTTTGCCTCGCATGCTCGTGCTGACGCATATGGGGTTGGAGCACCTTGATTTGTTTGTAAATAAAGGAATGATCGCGCATGAATACCTGCGCATGGCAAATACCCTGCAAAGAGACGCCGTTGTGGTGATGAATATTGATGATGATGCATTGCGAGCAATCGGGAAGGATATTGATCGACCGGTGATCACGTATGGCGCGCATCCAACTGCGGATGTTCGTGTGGTGCGATCCGTGCCGGCAGAAAAGGGAAAAGGGTTAATACTGGAAATTGCGCTGCATCGGAAGCGGCACGAACTGTATTTACCGCATCTTTTTGCGCAGCAGCATGTGAGCGCGGTTGCCGCAGGTATTGCCGCGGCGCATGGGTTGGGAATTTCGGTTGAGGATGCGACCGGCAGCATGCGTACGATGAAGCCGCGCAGAGGCTTTCTCTCTCATGCGAAAGGAATACATGGCAGTATTGTTATAGACGACAGCTATTCCACATGTCCGGAACAACTCTCGTCTTCGTTACAGACTCTGGATGTATTGCCGTGTTTCGGGAGGAAAATATCGGTATTGGGAGATATGGATCACTTGGCGGCGCTTGCCAAAGAAAACCACGCGAAAGTTGGAGTTCAGGTAGCGTCTATCGCTCCCATTGCGGTATTTGTGGGAAGCATGATGCGTCACGCGCAAGATGCTGCATTACAGTCGGGCAATGCAATCGATACGCACCATTTTACTTCAAGTAGCGAAGCTGCAACATGGCTTGCTGAAAATGTTCGGGAGAACGACATGATATTCGTAAGCGGCGGAAAGAGTATGAGTATGGGGGATGTGGTAAAAAAACTGAAAGAGAAAGAAATGGACAGTGATACAGAAAAAAGCTAGAGTACAGCTTGTAAGTTTAATGGCCTCATCGTCTAACGGCTAGGACGTAGCCTTCTCAAGGCTAAAATCGGGGTTCGATTCCCCGTGGGGCTGCAGATCACAGATCACAAATAAGTGTATACTTTTAACCATGAAGTCTAAGAGAAAATACTTCGAAAGGTTGAGGCTCCAAATGACAACAAAGTTGGACTTTTTAGTGATATTTGGAGCTATAGCAGCTAGGTTTATATATGTCGGGCAAAAACAATTAATAGAAAAGAATGAGACAATTAGTTTAGGGGAATCAAAGGTTATGCCTACGGCATCTGACACTCATGTTCCAGAAGGGTGGAAAACATATACGAATGCTCAATATGGGTTTTCGCTTTTGTACCCTGAAGATTGGAAGATGTACGATTCTAGCTTCACGCGCAGTCAAGGAAATAGAGTACCATATATTGCAGTGGCAAGTCCGATTCGATATGATTTCTCGGGCTATGAAAAAATAGGGGCACATTTTTTATTGTCTTTCGATCTCAGAGGGTGTTTAATAACCCCGTTTTGCGGTAGCATATGCGCATAATTCTTAAGCGTGTGCGCACATGCCACAACAAAACAAAAACTCAAACGAACGAAAAGCGTATCCTACGGACGTAACGGACAAGCAGTGGGAAATCATTGCTCCACTGCTACCCAAAGCAAAAAACAATACAGGAAAAGGCGGCAGACCTCCTTCCGTTGATACGCGGGAAGTTCTCAACGCCATCTTCTACTTCCTGCGAGCCGGCTGTTCCTGGCGGATGATTCCCCATGACTTTCCCGATTACCATATCGTCCGGCACTACTTTGATGCATGGAAGAAGAATGGCACCTAGAAGAAGATCCACGATACGCTCCGAGACAAGGTACGACTCAAAGCCGGA
>CAZSWB010000088.1:1902-4053 GCA_964610675.1 uncultured Candidatus Saccharibacteria bacterium | reverse complement strand
GTATATTCTCTGTGTCAGATGTGGCATGGATAACGATACGACCGCTTTCTTGAAAGGACGTACCTGTGGACATTCCAGTACCTTTCCAATATGTATTTCAGCATTGGGAGCGACAGGGTCGAATTGTTTCTCATGTTGGTTGGACAAACGATTTGAAACGACACTATATGGCTCACGTGAGTTGTACCGGCAAACAATATTTCGCAAAGCTTGCGATTGCGGGAGGAAAAGATCTTGATGAAGATGACATGCTCGAAGGTATGCGTCGTGAAGTATGGTGGTCACGCGCTATCAGCGCGTTACGAGAACGCGACGGAACGTTTCCGTTTACTTCTCCGTCCATCAAGGAAACCAACGTGACCCGGTATCCGTTTCATGATGAGGTTGCTTGGGTGATCATGGAGTATATCGACGGGCAACCTCTTGTGAGGGAAGAGACCAGTCGCTTAGTTCGCACGCTCGTTCCCAGCAAGGAAGAGCAGTACGCACAGCTATTCGATGTTGCGATTCGTTCACTGCTGGCTCTCGAAAAAATCCATCCACAATATCTGGAAAAGATTGGACTACCTCAACTGCCGTCGCCGCCGCATGGCATGCGACTATGGCGGAAGAGGGGTTTGTTAGATGGGAAAACGGCGGTACTTGGGAACGGTACGTTCGATGTGAAGAATTTCTGGCGGACAAGGGATGGCACTATAGTGCTGATGGATAACGAGTTTGCCGGGTGGTATCCGAAACTTGATGCTCTCGCATATCTGTACCATCGCCTGTATTGCAGTGCGATGCGGCCGGATTTAGCAAGGGCGTTGCTGGGGAGGTATCTAAGAGAAGTGGATGTGGTTGAGTTGGCACGTGAGATATCTTTGAAGCAGGAGATACTCATCGATGATCAGCTCTATGACCTGATCTATAGCAGGTTTGCTCAATTACTGATACCTCGTCTCCTGAATGGATGGCGTTGCGACACTAATCGACGCGGTGTGATGCCGTTTCATAAGATGCAGCGGTTGCGCTACGGGCTTCTGTGGTCGCTTAAGTGGGGAAATTACGCCAAGCTTGTTCGTTAGATGTACCCCGTCAAATTCACCTCGGTGATTTGGCGGGTTTTTTGTTAGGTACGAAGCAAGCTCACGTTACGATTAACAGGCTAATTATGCTTTAGTAAAAAGTGTAATAATAACGTTCCAGTGGCTTGATAGCAGAAAGAAAAACTCAAGAAGCAGGCTGCCTCGCAGCAGTATGCTTTCAACAAAACTCCCCGTAGTAACGCGCACCTCTTCCGGCCCCGGCGGTAGTTTTATATTCCACTTCAATGGCCATAGCCACGGTACTCCTTTATCGGTGAGCGTGTCGGCAATGGGATGTGATATGTATCCGATCATAAACGCATACAATAATACTTCTACTTGGGGATGGAAAATCGGTTGAATCAATTGGCGGCTAAGCCATTGCAGAATAAAATAAATTGAAAATATCCCGAGTACGCTATGGGTGAAATGCCGGTGACCTCCGGAAAACACGGTGAACAGCCGATGAACAAATTTACCCCCGAGCGTTCGCCTGAAAAGATTTGCGGCGGGATGATCGAGGTCGGGAGTGAGCGCGCCGATCATTACAGCAAATATTGCGAGTGTTGCCACGAGTGGTCCTAGCGAAAGGGGATAGATTGTAAGCACCCAGAATGCGGCAAGAAGCGCAATCATTTGGTGAGTAGTGCCCATCATATGCGTAGCCTATTTACTTAAAAGATCTATGTTGATTTTTAGAACCACTTTGCGTGTATGGCCTCGGTCGGCAATAATGCCGGGCATGTGCCCATCTTCCGGAAAGAAAATAGCGAAATCTCCCGGTTTCATGTGAATTGCAGCGGCAGCATCGGGTGAATCGTAGAGCGTAAAATCTTTCTCGGCGTCGTATTCTGTTCGTGCCTTCAGTGTATCTACTGGCGCCCATTCAATAATTTCGCTGCCAGTGAAGCAGCAGTGCAAATCAATTTCGCGCTGGTGCGCTTCAAATACTCGCTCTGAGCGAGGTTTGAGGTCGATCGTCTGCACAATAGCCCGAAGGTCATGACCTGCAATTTCATATTCGCCGTCTTTTGGAGGTTTGTCTCGGTGTGACTGAAGCCAATCGAAAACCATTTTCCATCTA
>CAZSWB010000088.1:0-1892 GCA_964610675.1 uncultured Candidatus Saccharibacteria bacterium | reverse complement strand
TTCAGTAAGTTTTGGTAGGTTTTAATCTGATCGTGATGACCTTTTTGCATGGAATTAATGATACGTTGCTGTTTGGTCATAGTACAGACGGGGTTGCTTGTGCCTAGTCATCTTAGAATTATTGCTATTGAAAGGCGGTCAAATACTACATACCGTAACTATTAAGGATATACGGACAATATTGTATTATATTAAAAACGGATCGTGACAGGGGTTAGTTGACCACTTTAGAGCTTTTAATTGGGTAGAATAACAGCAAAAATGCTTCCGCTCTCTACTGTAGTCACGCGGTATTTCGATTCGTAAATATTCTCTAGGATTTTTAGGGAATCAGTTTTTTACTTGTTATAAAATGATATCAATAAATAAACGCCAGACTTCCCATGAAGTACTGGCGTAAAAGACCGTTGCTGAAGTAGCGAACTAGCTAATTTCTTTTGGCGTGAGTTTGTAGGTGAGCAGGCCCTTATCACTTTTCATGAATTCACCTGCGAATTCAGGAAAGTGATTGAGTAAACTTGCCATAATCTCACCGAGAACATTCACCTCAGCAAATCGAAGCTGAGAGACGCGGGTAGGCTCGATGGCCAAGGGGCGATCATCTCCAATCGCTTCAACGTGTTTGTACCAAAGAGAAACATAAATCCACCTGGGTTCATGTGTGAATTCAACAATATCGTTGAAGCTGAAGCCAATTTGTGGGTAAGTCGCAAGAATTTCTTGCAACCTTGGTCGGAGATGAGCGATTTGCTCAAGCTGCCAATCGACGAGCTTAAGGAGCTCATCTTTAAATGTCTTTGTCGGCATTTTTATACCTCAGGCGCAAAGGGTGAAAAGGGCAAACTAATTACGATACATTATAATCATTATTTTCAATTTGTCAAGTTTACGTGTCTACTAAACGGGGTACGGTTCAATGCAGCTCCAAGGGGAATCGAACCCCTATTACCAGAGTGAAAATCTAGCGTCCTAGCCATTAGACGATGGAGCCGTATCCTCTTTTTTACCAGGTTTTATATTGCTTGTCTACTTATTTTGTGGAAGTATGCTCATATGACGGAAAAACCCCTTACTTTGCTTGCGATCGAATCTTCGTGTGATGAAACGGGTGTTTCCGTTGTGCGAAAACGCGAAAACGAACTGGAGGTGGTATCCGAGCTGGTAGCCTCACAACATATTCATGAAAAAACCGGCGGGGTTGTTCCTGAAGTTGCCGCGCGGGAACATCTCAACGTCATCAGTCCGATGATTGCATCTGCGCTGCAACAGGCAAGTGTGGATAAGGATGGAATTGATGGTATCGCGGTTACGGTAGGCCCGGGGTTGATGCCTGCGCTTGTTGTTGGGGTGCAGGCTGCAAGAACGCTTGCATTTGCTTGGGATATACCGATCGTTCCCGTGCATCACATTGAAGGCCATATCTATTCCGCCCTGCTGCAAAAGGGGAAGAAGACATATAGCCTGGCACCGAATGTATTTCCGGCTCTCGCACTCATTGTGTCCGGCGGACATACGATGCTCATCGAAGTGAATAATCATCTTTCGTATACCATTCTCGGACAAACGAGAGACGATGCCGCAGGGGAAGTGTTTGATAAGGTGGCGAGAATGCTGCAGCTTCCATATCCGGGCGGTCCGCATGTGAGTGAATTGGCCAAGCAAGGAAATCCCGAGGCGTTTGCATTTCCCAGGCCCATGATGACATCCGGGGATTTTGATTTTAGTTTTTCCGGATTAAAAACGGCGGTGTTGTATCTGGTGCAAGAATTAGGCTACGCCCTGCATGAAGTCCACGACGAAGCGGAAAATCTCGAACATGCCGTTTCCGATCAATTTGTCGAGGCGCTCAACCAAAAACTTAAAAATCCCCACTACGATCCCCATGGCGATCC
>CAZSWB010000087.1:0-4079 GCA_964610675.1 uncultured Candidatus Saccharibacteria bacterium | reverse complement strand
TGACTATTGCCACCGGATTAGCTTTAGGATCAGAAATTCCTCCGGAGTCGAAGTTTGACCGTAAGCATTACTTTTATCCAGACCTACCGAAAGGATTCCAAATATCACAGTATGATCAGCCGTTTTGTTTACGCGGGGAAGTTCCGATAATTGTGGATGGAGTAAAGAGGGCAATCGGGATTACCAGGATTCATTTGGAAGAAGACGCCGCAAAAAACATGCATCCCAAGCAGAGCAACTACACCCTCGTAGACTATAACCGGGGCGGAACACCGTTAATGGAAATTGTTACAGAGCCGGATATTGCTTCCCCGGAAGAAGCGCGCATATTTCTCCAGGAACTTCAGCGCGTCATGCGCACGCTCGACATATCCGATGCCGACATGTTTAAAGGACAGATGAGATGCGATGCGAATATCTCGTTGCACAGAGACGGTGAGCAAAGGCTCTATCCGAAAACGGAAATAAAAAACGTCAATTCGTTCAAGTTTGTAGAGAAAGCACTTGCATATGAAATGAAACGACAACAAGCGGTATGGGAAAGCGGAGAAATTCCATCCGATGCCACGCGCGGTTGGAACAGTGAGACGGGAAAGACTACAGAACATCGGAAAAAAGAAGCTGCGGCAGACTATCGATATTTCCCAGAACCTGACATTCCACCATTTGTGTTTTTGCAAAGTGAGCTAGATAATCTTCAGGAGGACCTGCCGGAACTGCCATGGGAATCGCGTAATCGGTTTACGAAAGAATACGGCATTTCTGAACAAATGGCGCAGGTGTTGGTTGAAGACTCTGAGCTTGCGCATATATTCGAGGATACGGTTTCAGAGATTGCTCAAATGGATAATGAGCGGGAAGATATCGTGCCTAGTGAAAAACCTGCACTCATTCAACTTGCCACAAATGTCATTTTGCATCATGTAAGAAGCCTGATAGAAAAACAGTCGCTCACGCATGAATCGATAAAGATATCATCCGAAAATCTGGCCGAACTTGTTATTCTATTGCACCAAGGAAAAATCGGAAGCAATGCGCTCGGTGCAATGCTTGGTGAAATGCAGCGAACAGGTGGAGATCCCGACGCTATCATGCAGAACTTAGGCTTGGCGCAAGTAAGCGACACCGGCGAACTTGACCGTATCATTCAAGAAGTAATCGTAGAGAATCCCGCAGTAGTGGAAAAGATTAAAGCGGGCAATGACGCGCCGTTGCAATTCTTAATGGGACAAGTGATGGCGAAGAAGAAAGGGAAGGCGAACCCGGGAGTGGTCATTAAAATGTTAGTCGAAAAGATAGGAAAAGATACATAGGGCGGATATTATTCCAAGCAAATCCATCCGATATCGCTGCGTCGTTTCCACCATGACATTTGTCGACGAGCGTAGCGCATGTTCGATTGTGTCATTTCTTGGACCGTGTTCTCCGTATAGTTCATCGTCTGAAGCAGCGAAGAGGTTGGGAAGCGCTTCTGTAGCGCTTCCCGTTCTTCTTCCAGGCCCGACGTCATCATCGCTTTCGCTCGCTTCGATACATTTTCCCGTAGGCCGTCCCAACCAGGGAATATCCCGATTCGTATCCATGTATTATCAGACGCGCTCTTTGTTCGCAGAGAAGAGAAGGGTTTGCCTGTCGCATGGATGACTTCAAGTGCTCGAACGACGCGGCGTACATTGTTTGGTTCGATAAACGCAGATGCTGCTGGGTCTTTCTCAAGTAATTGAGTATACAGTTCCTCTGCTGATTGTCGCTCAAGCTGCAGGCGCAATTGCGGGCTTGGTTCGATGCTCGGAATATCGTATCCGTCTGTGAGTGCATCCATGTAAAGCATGGTGCCACCCGCAATTATGGGGGTTTTCCCTGAAGCTGTAATACGGACAAGCGTTTCTTTTGCCGCCGCAAGCCAGAGGGAGAGTGTGTATGGTGTATCAAGCGTAGCCACATTCAGGAGGTAATGAGGAATTCCTTCTATCATATCCGGTACATCAATTGCGTGCGGGTCATCGAGCCATGCTTCAGGCGGCTTTGCAGTACCTCTATTCATGCCCGCATATACTTGTCTGGAGTCCGCGGAAATAACTGCTCCATTGACGCGCTTCGCAAGAGAGATCGCATATGCAGTTTTTCCAGAACCTGTGGGACCAAGAATGGCGTATTTCATAAAGAGGATTCTAACGATATACTGATCATATGTCTAAGTTATTTTTGTTGCTCTTAATTGGTTTGGCTATAGCCGGTATGGCTACGGGAGTTATTGATGTGCGGATAAACTTTGAAAAACTGGGGGATCTTCCGGGAACGGTTCAACAAGCGTTGGGAGGTGGAGCATTTCTCTCACAAGCGGAATATTACGTTACGACATGGAAGAGAAAGGCCGAGACCTCATTCGCGAATTCCGATGACAAGAAATTTGAGTTGTATATGGAATACGTGAAAAAAGATACGGAAACACTCAAGGATGCGCTGGATGCAAAGAAAGGCCCCGATACGGTAATCCTGAAAAGTAAACTCTTGAATGAAAGTCTTGCCCAAGCAAAAGAGATTGTGGAAGATATTACGGATGAATCTCTTGAAGAGGTTCGTGATGCCTGGATTGTGATACTTGCGGCGGCAAACGCGGAGTTGGGACGCTTGTCCGATCTCGCGGACGAATACAAAAAGTATCAAGAAGAAATCGAAAAGATCGCTCCTGCTCCGGAAGCAAGTCCCGCAATCGAGCTGATTTTTTAAGTCATGAGCTCCATACAAAACACCAGCCTCATATTCATTGTGGCATATGTGTTGAATCTTGTATGGGAAAAAACGCATATTCAACTGTATGACGTACACCTGCCGTATGCACAGGAATGGATGCTTCTCCTGCGGGTAACGTTTTGGGATGCCGTGATTATCACCGGAGTATATTTGCTGATCGATACAAACCGTAGAGCCACTCGATATGTGCTTTCCGTTCTTTTGTGCATTGGAGTCGCCATTTTCATTGAGCAGCGGGCCTTTGCGGAAGGAAGGTGGGCGTATTTACCTACGATGCCCTTGGTGTCCGGGATGGGGTTGTCTCCGCTCATACAGCTACCACTTCTGGCAATCGTGACGTACGAGATAGTGAGAAGGGTGACGAAAAAAGCGTGAATTACCGTTATAAACGGGGTACATTCACGGGAAATTGGAAAATCCGGGCGTAGAGGATGCAATCGAAATTACGCGGGGGCTGAGAGCGTAGAAATCTTTTCAACCGCATCTGCAATAGTCAAAGGTTCTTCTCCAATGAGCTTGGAACGTACGGAAACGGTTCCCTCTGCTGCTTCTTTCTTTCCAATTATTAAGAGCACGGGGATTTTTTGATCTGATGCATCTCGGATTTTTTTGCCGATGCTTTCATTTCTCGTATCCATAGTGCTTCGCATGCCTTTTACCCGCAGTGCATCCATGATGGATTGCGCATATTCGTGTACTTCGTCGACGATCGGCAAGACGGCGACTTGGACGGGAGAGAGCCATAGCGGCAGGTTTCCGTTGTAGTGTTCTAGGAGTACGGCAATAAAGCGCTCAAAGGCGCCAAGAATTGCGCGATGAATCATGACGGGAGTCTGCGCGCTGCCATCTTCCGCGGTATACGTAAGCTCAAAACGCTCTGGCATATTAAAATCGAGTTGCACGGTTGCCAATTGCCAAGTGCGTCCAAGACTGTCTTTGGCAGTAAAATCTATTTTCGGCCCGTAGAATGCAGCCTCACCTTCTGCTTTTTCCGGTGCTGGAAATCCATTGCTTGTTAAGGCCTTTTCCAAGATTTGTTCCGCATTGTTCCAGATTGCGTCCGAACCCAAATATTTTTCCGGAGTAGCGGGGTCGCGAAGTGATAAGCGAGCAGAAAGCTCAAAAGTAAACGCGCCGTAAAACTTTGTAATGCTTGTAAGTACGCGGGAAATTTCTTCTTCAATCTGATCTGGTCTGCAAAAAATGTGCGCATCATCCTGCGTAATAGAGCGGACACGGCTGAGCCCTAATATTTCACCAGCCTGTTCGTCTCGATACACGGTGGTGTTTTCTGAAAAGCGAAGCGGTAAATCGCGGTAGCTTCG
>CAZSWB010000086.1:2267-4101 GCA_964610675.1 uncultured Candidatus Saccharibacteria bacterium | reverse complement strand
CACCAATACGCAACACTTCGTAAAGAATTCGTTTCGTACGACTAATAAAAGTATCCGAAGAAAATTCCATGAAATCATCATTGCCGTAAAATTGGAACGGTCGTTTTCAAAACAGGAAATTCTGGAAATGTATCTCAACTCCGCGTACTTCGGAGAAGGAGTTTTTGGTATCGAAGCTGCCGCGCAAACATATTTCAACAAAAAAGCAAGTACATTGACGCTAAGCGAATCCGCCATCCTCGCAGGCCTCCTTCCAGCGCCTGCCGCATTTTCCCCGTACACTTCAGACGAACATACAGTAAAAGAACGAAAGCGGATCGTGCTCGAGCATATGGAGCAACAACGGTACATTACGCCGCAACAAAAACACGCCGCGTTGCAGGAACCCATCGTGTTAAAAAAATGGGATGACGAAATCAACAAAACGGCTCCCCATTTCGCACTCTTTGTAAAACAAACACTCGATCAACTCTTTGGCGAAGAAACCGTGATTCGTTCGGGAATGAACGTAACCACGTCTCTGGATATTCCGTGGCAGCAGTATGCGGAAAAAGCAGTAAAAAGCCACGTCGATACGCTGCGCGGCAGCGGTACCGGTAATGGCGCGGCAGTCATTCTTGATCCGAAAAGCGGAGAGGTACGCGCAATGGTGGGAAGCGTTGATTGGTTTGAAGAGGGGTACGGAAAAGCGAATATGGCCGTCTCTCCCCGGCAAACGGGTTCCGCGTTCAAGCCGATCGTGTATGCGGCGGCGCTGGAAGAGCAAGCCATTACCTCGGCAACCATTCTCAATGACGTACCCACCACGTTCGCCGGAAACTACAAACCAAAAGATTATGACAACCGCTGGCGCGGCCGCGTGAGCGTACGCAGAGCGCTTGCCAATTCACTGAACGTTCCCGCGGTGGAGACGATAATGAAAACGGGTATTCCGAACGTGGTTGCACTTGCGAAGAGACTCGGAATTTCCACAATGAATGAAAACGCGCAGTACAATCCTGCAACGGCACTCGGGTCGGAAAACATCACCCTCCTTGATTTAACGTCCGCATACGGCGCGTTTGCAAATAACGGCCTCCACCATGCTCCGACCACGGTACTTTCCATACGCGACAAATACGGAAACGAGATTCCGTTTCCAAAGAAGACGGCTACTCAAGCACTCGATTCGAGAGTCGCTTTTTTAATAGCATCCATGCTCGCGGATGACAAAGCGAGAGCGGAAATATTCGGAAACATGCTTACCATTTCCAGGCCGGCGGCAGTAAAAACAGGGACGACGCAAGCGTACCGAGACGGATGGACCGTGGGATATACGCCGAATCTGGCAGTCGGAGTCTGGATCGGAAACAACGACAACACACCCATGCAGCGCATTCCCGCATCAACGGGCGCGGCGCCTCTGTGGAGAAATTTGATGGAGCAATATATCGCAAAGCTTCCTCAGGAAGAGTTCACTCCTCCCGCGGAAATCGTGAATCGTCCGGCATGCAACAGAAGTACCGTCGAATATTTCATACCCGGTACCGAGCCGGTGCGTCGCTGTCTTCCGCAGATTATCCCAGCGTCTCCTGCCCCACTTCCCACTCCGCCGGACACAGTTCCCCCGTCTGAAGTGCTTGGAGCGAGCGGAGCGTCTCCGCAACAGAGCGTCCAACAGAATTATCAGATACCATCATCCAACGAAGAACCATTTCCGGATCCAGTATGAAGGTGGCGCGCTGCGCGGCACCCTCCTCGTCCAATACTTGATACTCCTTCGATATTTCATGCGTCGTATCCGCGAGTACGGGATAGGTTACTTCCGGCAAGTCTTTTTCAAACCATTCCTTAT
>CAZSWB010000086.1:1883-2257 GCA_964610675.1 uncultured Candidatus Saccharibacteria bacterium | reverse complement strand
ATGCGATAACGGAACAATTTGCTTTTGCAAATTCTTGCTCCAACTCCGCGAACGCGCGCAGTTCCGTGGGGCATACGAACGTAAAGTCTCGCGGGTAAAAAAACAACACGACGTATTTTCCCAAGAAATCGTCCAAAGAAACGGTAGTAAACTTTCCTGCTTCGTATGCGGCTACCTCGGTAAACATCGGTGCTTTTTGTCCTATTTGTATCATGGGTAAAATTGTACTGGTAATCATGAAGCTGTTCAAGGTATTCTTCATGTACGATGAAAGTAAATAATACCTTCGGTGCGTTTTGTATCGCGCTTGTCATAACGACCCTGTGGACCTTTTTCAACAGGTACGAATACGTAGGATTTAACATTTTTCTGTT
>CAZSWB010000086.1:0-1829 GCA_964610675.1 uncultured Candidatus Saccharibacteria bacterium | reverse complement strand
ACACTCCTGTACGTTTTATATACAAACAGTAAAAAACGTCATGCCTTGCTGTATATCACGATCGTGTATCTGATCAGTATCGGCTTACTTGAAGCATTCGGATACCATGTACTCAATATTCGGCTTAATTCCAACTATCCGAGCCTCTTTCAATTGGGCATCATCCATGCACCGGTACATATGAAGATCTTCTATATATTCGCAGGCCCGTTGTACATCATCATCACCGATTTTCTCTTGCGAAAAAGCTCACGTACAAAAGCGTTGCTCCTGCGCGCAAAAACATTGAGCAGAATATCGTATCGGTAAGGGAAAAGCGGATGGGCCGCGTGTTGCAAAACAAGGAGTTTTCCGTATTATGTATGTATCCATGAGCCACGTAGGCACATGTGATATTCCCTGGTAGCTCAGCGGTAGAGCAGCTGACTGTTAATAGAGGCAGCTTCCATAAGTAATTATGGTCGAATAATTGGGTGAATTCGGGGAACTCCAGAACGGACAATCCCGAGCCAATCCTCGTAGGGTATAAGTTACGAGGAAGGTGTAGAGACTAGCGAGTGAGTCCCAACAATACTCTCGCAGATAGCGCCCAATCACGTGTTCGTATGACGATGCTTACGTGAATAATATAGTCCATGCCATATGGGAACATATGGATCACATGTAATCAGCGGGTCGTAGGTTCGAATCCTACCCGGGGAGCAGAATCGGACTTCGGTCCCATAATTCTTCTAAATCAACCACTTTATGCCTAGTATGGGCAGTTTTTGCTGGTTCAAACATAGGTGAAATTGACGGTTCTTCTTCTCTTGCTTTTTTCAGCTGTAAAAACAGCGAAGGGTCTTCTACATACAGTTTCTTGCCCTTTAAGACCTGGTTCAAACCTATTGCCCTAAATATTGATCGTTTCTGCTTGTTATCACCATTTTTGAACTTTTCTTTCGCCTCACGTGCAAAGTCCAGAGCCTCTTCGGCGATCTTGGACCAATCGTCAACGCGAATATCTAACTGATCTATGTTTTTCTTTATTTTTTTCTTTTCTGTAACCAACTCCGTTTTATCCGATAGATATTCTTCTTCCGACATCACTAAGCCGTCCTTATTACGCGGCGAGACATACACCTCGCGCAAACGATCAAGACGCTGCACGACGTGGTGATACGCAGCCTGCACGGATTTAAGTTGCTGTTTGCGATCGTATACTTCCAACTCATTGTCTTCACTGATCTTTTTGATCAACCAATTCTGAAATCGTTTTGATATTTGTATTTTGGACAAAAAGTCATTGATCTGCTTGACCAGCACCTTTTCCTCAATAGCTCCTTGCGAACAATTCGGGTCTTTGCGTTTGGTGCAGCGGTAAAAGATATAATGGCGGATTACCGGATGGTCCATAGCTTCTATATCCGTATCGCACTTAGGACATGTCTGGGTATTCTTACAACTAAACTTGTAATGACAATTTGTGCAACGGCACTGCCACTTATCTTCGGCAGTAATGGCAGCACTACATTCTCCGCATGTCATAAGGCCGCCAGAAAAAGCAAAGCTGTGCTTGATGGGACGAGGCTTTGTTTTCTTCCCAAGCATGATCTGGATACGATCGTGTTGTTCTTTTGTGATCATTGGCTTGTGAATTCCGTGATACCACTTACCGCTATTTTTTGGATATTCATATTCGCCATAGTAAAACGGATCAGTTAGCACGGTATACCAAACACTCCTAGACAAGTGCTTGCCGCCAAGCTTTCTTGTTTGCTTTGTTTTGTAACCACAATCTTTATTAAGCCACTCCAGTACCTCTGGCGGGGAGTACTCTCCTGAAATAA
>CAZSWB010000085.1:0-4146 GCA_964610675.1 uncultured Candidatus Saccharibacteria bacterium | reverse complement strand
CACCGTATTTTCGAACAAAAAAAGGGACAAATGTAATAGAAAATATGAGCGTGTCCGAACACACGCGACACACCCTACTCTCCATCCATCCGATCAAACCCCCTACTCGCTAAAAACCGCATTTTACGCACCCGATCTTCCGCGTGTCGGGGATGAATTCTTTTCCATTGCACTATCGCCTTCTTTGCGCGCTCCCTCCACGCTTCTTGAGAAGCAATCTGTGCAATGACATCCTCAATTATCTCACTGCAAACTCTCGCTTCACGCAACTTGTTTTCAATATATTTCGGACCGCACAGTTTTATTCGAAAGATACTTTCCGCTTTTTTTCGCGCAAACTCTTCATCGTTCAACAGATTCTTTTCCACAAGCCACTCTATGGTTTCGGCAACGTCATCTTGAGATATGCCCTTTCTTTGTAACTTCATCCGCATTTCCTGAATACTGTTATCACGTCGAGAAAGAATATCTATTGCGATTTCACGCGGTGGTTTTGACATACGTTTTAAAAGTATACTTCCCGATAACCTAATCCATCAAATACGAAGTGTACCAAATATACATGGAGATATTTCTTTTCTGCGGTATACTTGGGACATGGAAAAACCAATTCAAGACAAACTCACAAGCAGGTTAAAAAACGTACTTGCAACCGCGTCAAAGATGTCGCAAGAACTTTCTCATCAACAGATCGGCACGGAACACGTGCTGTATGGAATGGTCGAAGAATCAGGATCGCTTGCGTACAGTATTCTGAAAAAGTTCGGACTTACTCCGGATTTTGTCTTGGGAGAACTGAAGACAATGGAAAAAGGAGAACAATGGAAAGAAGAGCTATCCGCGCATACCAGAGCCGCTTTTGAGAAAGGCGCGCGCACCGCATTTCAGTATCACCATCGCTACATCGGTACGGAACATATCTTGTATGGAATCTTGACACTGAAAGACAGTGCTGCGTACAAGATGCTAGAAAAATCACCGGTGGACATTAAAGCCCTCCTGCAGCAAGTACAAATCGTGTTGAAAAGCACGTCGCACTTCCCCGATCTATCAAACCTCCTGGGTACCGGCGGAGCACCGCTGCAAGAGGATGAGCAAAAGCCCTCCCGCAGACAAGGTCAAAATCCGTCCGTCATACTTCCGGAATCCGCGGGCATACCTACCGGACAACCCGGGCCAACAAACCCGCATGGCGGCGGAAAAAAACAGAAAACTCCCGCGTTTGATTTCTTTACGCAAGATATTACAGCGCAAGCGGCGGCGAATAAGTTTGATCCCGTTATCGGACGCGCGAAAGAAGTTGATCGATTAATGAGTATCTTGAATCGAAAAAATAAAAATAACCCGATACTCATCGGAGATCCCGGGGTTGGAAAAACCGCAATCGTCATCGGACTTGCGCAACTCATTGCGGCAGGACAAGTACCCGCAAAACTCCAAGGAAAACGTATCTTGTCGCTCGACATGGCCGGCATCCTTGCAGGTACAACATTCCGCGGCGAATTTGAAGAGCGCATTAAAGAACTTATGCATGAGTTGGAAGAAAACAGAGATACGATCCTCTTTATTGATGAAATTCATACGATTGTGGGCGCGGGTTCTTCCGGAGGCAGCATGGATGCGGCAAACATGCTCAAACCCATTCTTGCACGAGGCGAAGTGAGCATAATCGGAGCGACAACGTTCGAAGAGCACCGGAGGCACATTGAAAAAGATGCCGCACTAGAACGCAGATTCCAACCGATCACCGTCAAAGAACCGACACCGGAAGAAACGCTTGTTATTCTGCAAGGAGCGCGTGAAGCGTACGAAACGCATCACGGACTTACAGTAACGGACGAAGCAATACAAGCTGCGGTGGAAATGAGTATTCGATATATTCCCGACCGCTTCTTACCGGACAAAGCACTTGATCTGCTTGATGAAGCCGCCGCAACACTGCAACTGAAGATTGCAAGCACGGAAGAAGCCCATAAAGCCAATACACTTAAAAATGAGCTTGAGGAGCTTCGCCAGAAAAAAGAGAATGCAATCGAGTCGGAACACTACGAGGACGCACTTGCGGCAAAACGACAAGAAGATGCGCTCGGTGAAGAGTTGGCGGCATATACTCGCAAGCTATCCGCAAAATCCGATTCCAAGCAGATTTCCATCAACGCGGAACACATCGCACAAGTAATTGCTTCCAATACCGGCATACCCGCAGGAAAAATCCTGAAAGAGGAATCGAAAAAGCTCGCGAATCTGGAAGATGTCATGCATCGCTTTATCGTAGGACAAGAACAAGCCATCCATGCCGTTGCCAGATACGTTCGCCGTTCTCGCGCGGGAATTGCCAATCCGAATAGGCCGCTCGGATCCTTTATTTTTCTCGGTCCTACCGGGGTTGGAAAAACGGAAACGGCAAAAATACTCGCAAGAGAAGTGTTTGAAAACGAAGATGCGTTAATACGTGTCGATATGAGTGAATTCATGGAAGCCCATTCCGTTTCGCGATTAATTGGCGCACCTGCGGGTTACGTAGGGTATGAAGAGGGTGGCAAGCTCACCGAAACCGTCCGAAGACAGCCCTATGCAGTAATTCTGTTCGACGAAATAGAGAAGGCTCATCGAGATGTATGGAATATTCTACTCCAAATCCTGGACGAAGGAGAACTCACCGATGCACACGGTCGCAAGGTAAACTTCCGCAACACGATCATTATCATGACGAGCAACATCGGCTCGCACGAACTTTCCCAGCAAGCGAGAATGGGCTTCGCAATGCCTGTAGAATCGGAAGAAAAAGACAGCGCGGAGCACAAGTACGAAGAGTTGAAAGATGCAGTTCTCAAAGAATTGCAAAGTAAAATGGCACCGGAGCTTTTCGCGCGCATCGACCAAGTAATTGTATTCTCGCCGCTATCCGCTTCCAATATGGAAAAAATCGTGAAAAACCACATCCGCGCATTACAGGAAATACTCACTGCGAAAGATATTCAATTGCAAGTATCCAAAGGAGTCGTTACGGAAATTGCGCAGCGGGCATTTAAAGAAGGAAAAGGTGCGCGTCCGATCCGAAGAATCGTACAAGATCTCCTTGAGGATCCGATAGCGCATTCCATCATTAATAAAGAATTCTCCAAAGGCCAAATACTTAACGCGAAAAAGTCCGGTCAAAATGTGGTCATTGAGCATGCACAACAAGAGCATACAACGGCATAGGAAGTGAGTTTCTTACGCGCCATATATTCGCTCGGCGAGGGCTTAAAAGATGCCATTGCCCCCGCGCGATGTATCCGGTGCTTGAGCGAAGGCACTTGGTATTGCGTGTCGTGTAGAAGAAACCCTCCTGTGCACGTATTACAATGCATTGGATGTAAACGAGAAACCATGAGCGGAAGGACATGCAGCGAATGTGCCGAAGATACGGTACTCACGGGATGCATCAGTGCATATCCGTATTCCGCAGAAAGCATTCGACGAGGCATCAAGTGGTTGAAATTCAAAGGAATCCGTCCGCTCGCCGAAACGCTCGCCTGTCTGCTCATCCCCAAACTCACGGCAATAGCCCAGTTTGACGAGCTATCCAAACACGCCATACTCATTCCCCTCCCGCTCCATTCCGGAAGATATTTGCAGCGCGGATTTAACCAAAGTGAAGCTATCGCGCAAGCAATCAGTTCCATGTGCTCGATACAAATGAGCTCAATTCTTACAAGAACTGCTGCAACCGCATCTCAAGCAAATCTTCCCCATGATTTGCGTGAACAAAATATGAGCCGTGCATTTTCATTGAATATATCCAATCAAGAATATGAAAAACTTGCGCGGGATAAACCCCTCATGATTATTATCGATGACGTATCTACCAGCGGAGCAACGTTAATTGCCGCCGCAGAAGCGCTTCCTCGCCTACAAGACGTTAAAATCTGGGGGGCCGTGATAGCACGCGGATAGCTGTACTACGCTTCACTTTTTTTCTCCGGGTGTTGCAGAACATATGCCGCAATCACCGTGGTGATCGGCACTGCGCACATCAGAGCAATACTTCCCACAAGTGTTCGTACAATCTCCTCTGAAATGAGTTCGGTATTCATCACCACCCACGCCGGTCTTTGGTATACGGTAAAAAGAAGTAGCGCGGGAAACGAAGCTCCCGCATAT
>CAZSWB010000084.1:0-4156 GCA_964610675.1 uncultured Candidatus Saccharibacteria bacterium | reverse complement strand
TCGCTAATTCTAAGAGTTTACCGCCTGATGTGTTTACAAGGATTGGAGTTCCTGCTTTTTTGGATTCGTCAAACGCCGATAGCGCTTCTTCCGTGTTTCCGGAATAGGAGCTGATGACGGATAGCGGATGCACACCGTACGTATGCGGCAGTGAATAGCTGCGGTGTACAGTAAGCGGAACATTCGTCACGTGCAGCGCATTGAGCAGATCTCCCGGGTGTCCGCTTCCTCCCATACCGGCAAGAATAATGGAGTCGAATGACCCTTCTACTTTGACGCTGGCATTTGTGTCCAGCGAATGACGGATTTGTTCGCCTTGGGTACTGATAACAT
Source organism: uncultured Candidatus Saccharibacteria bacterium (assembly GCA_964610675.1). Taxonomy (GTDB): domain Bacteria; phylum Patescibacteriota; class Andersenbacteria; order UBA10190; family UBA10190; genus HO2-45-11b. Next base: position 3,823 of record CAZSWB010000084.1, on the reverse strand, counting down.
CGCGCATTTCTTGAGACATACGTATTTGTTAAAAGGTAATATTTATGTATTCCACACACGCTTTACGCGCAAGTACCACTCTTCAACCGTGTTAAATCGATCGGACGGCAACCCTCCTTTTTCCATAGACGGTCCTTTGAGCTGGGTACGCTGTGCGTACAGATAGTACGGACGATACAATACGATTGCGGGATGCGTATCAAGAAATCGTTCGATGAAGGCATGGAGCAGCTCTCTGCGCTTTTCCTGATCGGTTGTGATACGCGCATTTTCCAATAGCTTATCCATATCAGCATCTTCCACGAGCGACAAGTTGAGTCCGGGGCTTTTTACCTGAGAAGAATGCCAAAATGGATACGGATCAGGGTTCGATGGAAGAAATTCTCCGTACAATAATATTTCGTACTGTCTTGGGCCGACTGCTGCTTGCTGAATAATCGCCGTTCCCAAGCTTTGTATGTTTGTTTTTACCCCGATCGCTTCCCATTGCTCTTTCACCAGTTCCGCGGTTTTGATGTATTCTTGCCAATCAGTGGTGGTGATGGTCACTTCCAGTTGCTTGCCCTCTTTTTCTCGAATACCGGTTTCTTCGTTTACTTTCCATCCGGCATCATCAAGGTTCTGACGCGCCTTTTTGCTGTCATAGACGCTTTCTCGGATATCCGAAAACGAGAACATTCCGGAAGGTATCGGAATGCTGAGTGGCTCGCCCTGTCCTCCGAGCGCTTGTTGTACGATTACCTCTCTATTAATACCAAGATTGAGTGCAGAGCGGACACCGACATCACCCAAGATCGGATTTTTCGTTTGATTGAAAAAGAGCCCGAAGTATTGCGGAAGCAACAGCTTCTTTATATTGATCGCGGAGCGACCTTCGATAGAAGATACCAGAGAAGAAGGTAGGTGACTTATCCCGTCGACTTTGTTGGACGTCAGTGCCGAGATTGCTTCTTCGTGACTGTTTACAAACATGAACTCAAGATTGGCCAAGTGGGGTTTTTTTCCGTAATATTGTTCGTTTCGTGCGAGCGATATAGAGGTAATTTCCCCGGTCTTCTTTTTTGTAACGATTTCCTGGAACTGAAACGGACCGGATCCTATGGGCTTTAACTGTTGTTCCGCGAAGCTCGCTGTTTTCGGTGGAATTTGTTCCCACACGTGTTTCGGGAGAATACCCACAGTGAGGCTGGAGACGAACGGTGCATATGCGTACTTCTGTAACGTAAATCGCACGGTGGTGTCATCCACTTTCGCAACTTCAACTCCTTGGAACGTAGAGGCGATCGGAGAGTTATAGTCTTTCAGTTGAATGCTTGAAATCGTAAACACGACATCATCGGCCGTAACGGGTTGTCCGTCATGCCAGCGGGCGTCATCTCTCATGCGTATGGTATATGTCAGTCCGTCGCTCGATGTATCTACCGAAGTCGCGAGATCGTTTTGTAACATCAAGTTCGAGTCGAGGCGAAAGAGAGAAGAGTATATTACTTTTGTTATGTCCATGTCTGCGTCGTTTGTGCTGGCGAGAATGGGATTGATATATCGGGGTTGTCCAACGATGGCTTCGGTGTACGCCCCGCCTTGTTGCGCGACAAGCGTGCTATGTCGGCCCACATAGCCGGTGATACTGAACGAGAGGGAAGTTATGAGCAGGACGCTTAAAAAGCCAAGAATCGTCTTTTCTTGGTTATACATGTTGCTGTAAATCGCGTGAGACCACTTGGTGATATCTTGGACGTGTATCATAGGGGGGAAGACTCTATTGTTGACCTCGAATCGGATTCACGCAATATTGACGCAATGCCGTAATCATATGTAGTGTGAACTCCCGTTTCGCAGCCGAATGTGTTCCGCTCTCCCGTTTGCTCGGCTTCCAGAATGGAATACAGCTCGAACATACTCGGGCTTCGCTTCCAATAGTAGTACCCGCGTTCACGTTCGTTCGGGTCTGTCGGGAACGGCTTCTCGGGATTATTGTACTTCTCGACTGCTTTTCGGAGCGGTTCTTCGATCGCTTGCCGCACTGCGGAGTTTTCCGGTGCGCTGATATTACCGCACCAGGATAGTTTGTCGTATGGCGGATAGGTGCCGTGAATATTCCGCGCCAAATACAATGCACTCTCTATATCCGCCAAGTGGTGTTTCCGAATCGTGTCTCGAGCTTGCCGATCTTGGGTTTTCAGAAGGAGTGTTCCCGCGATAGCGAGGAGGATAAGGGCGGCGATAACCGGGGCGTACGAACGCGCTTTGCTCGTTCTGTCCATGTTGTTACTCAACAAAAAGATGTGCGAGGGCAACTGCAAAAAACAGGATTGAAAGTACTACCGATGCTTGAAAGAGGCGCTTCTCGCTTCCCCGACGTACATAAAAGCCATCCGCGCCACCTCCGCCGAATGCAGATCCCAATCCGGCCGCGCTGCTTTGCAGAAGGATGCTGCCGGTTAAAAACACGGCAATGATAATAAAAAGAAGATTGAGCCACAACATAGGTGTCCTCTACACGGTATGGAATGGAGGGGGTGAGGTCAAGTTGACAAAGGATCGATATTTCCTCGCGTCGTATTCCTTACCGCTTGCGCTCCATTGCCATAATGCGTTGTTCGTGATTACGAAGTACCCGCACAACCGAATCTTCCATTCTTTCAAATGTCGAGTCGAGTACGCCTTTGATGTCCTCTTTAAGTTCTTTCCTCAGGTTTTGCAAATCTTCTTTTGTTGCGTAGGGTTTGAGCGCGTTTTTCAATGTTTCATCAAAGTATTCTTTTGTGGCATGCGGCTTCAGTGAATTCTGTAACGTTTCGTCTAAGTATTCTTTTGTAGCAACTTTTTCAAACGCATTGGCGATGAGTTGCATATTGCCAACCATTTCTTCTTGGAACTCTTTTCTTGATATTTTTCCCGCTCACTTTTCGCATAAAAGGGTGCTCTGTCGACGGCGCTTGCGGAGCGAGTATACTTACAAGCGTATGAAGAGAACTGCTCGTTTTTTCGCGTGGGTGGATACGATTGAGGTAACTTGGCATCATTACGTCCTGGTTCTTAGTTTGGCTATTTTCGTATGTCTCAATGCGTGGTTTCTCGCGCCGCGGTTTTCGGACGGCAATGTGTATTTGTATTACGCACACGCGGTTTCCGAAGGACTTCTTCCGTATCGTGACTTTTTCTATTCCTCACCGCCGCTTTTGCCCTACTTGCTTGCGCCGATAGGAATGGTGTTCGGGTTTGATTGGTTGTCTGTAGCGTGGGTACCGATTGCTCTTTCCGTCGTTGACGCGCTCCTCATATTTTCCATTGTTCGTTTCCGGCAATCCCCAACGTCGGCGGTTATGGCCGCTCTCATGTATCTTTTTTCTTTTGCCGTATTGGCGACAACCGATTTTATGACCGATGTGCACGTTGTCACCACGCTGACACTGCTCGGCTTTTTCTTTCAAGAGCGTCGGTATCCGCGGATGGCCGGTCTTTGGTATGCGCTTGCAATTCTTACAAAATTGTATGCAGTGGTGCTCGTGGTTCCGCTTCTGGCGCTACTGCTGCGCAGACGTCGCGAACTCATGCGCGGAGCGACAGTTATGATCGGCGTGCTCGGTTTTGTCACGGCGGTGTTTTGGTTTCTTATCGGCCGAGAGTTCTTTCAGGCGGTTATCGGGAATAACATGGGGAGGGAAGTTGGCATATCCAAAACACAGATCGTATCGTTCTTTGTTCGTCATGATCCGCTCCTGATGCTGGGGTGTCTGTTTGGGTTGATATTTTGGAGGCGCCTCAATCGGTATTTGGTATTTCCTCTGGCCGGTCTTGGGATATTTTACATCGCATATCC
>CAZSWB010000083.1:0-4332 GCA_964610675.1 uncultured Candidatus Saccharibacteria bacterium | reverse complement strand
AATAGCCTGAATGCCGTTCAGTTCCTGCCACGTTTGCATGCCGGGTTTCGTTAAGAGTTTGCGAATATATTCTTCGGGTTTTTGCTTGAATTCTAGCGCCATACGCATCCCATACTTGCGTAAAAGCGCAGCCGTTGCGGGACCCACGTTCCAAATATCTTCCACTTCCACATCGGCTAACTGCCTATCAATATCGGCGCGGTGAATAGCAACCAATCCTGCCGGCTTTCCTTTATCAACTGCAATTTTACAAAGCGTTTTTGTGTGTGAAATACCCATCGTAACCGTAATACCAAGCTCCCCATGAATATCCTCCTGCATCTTCGCCGCAATACCTTCATACGAAGCGTGATGGTAGCGTCGCATTCCCGTAAGATCGGCAAATGCTTCGTCTACGCCATATTCCTCGACAACGGGGGTATACCTGCGGATAATATCGTGCATGCGTTTTGAGAACAGGCTCACGGTTTCGTAATCGGTCGGAAGTACAACGAGATCGGGAACCATTTTCTTTGCATCCCATAGCGTAACGCCGCGAGTTACGCCTCGCCTCTTCGCTTCAATGGATGCAGCGGCAACAATGTTACGCTCTTTTCCCGTTACAACGGGCTTTCCTTTCAGGTATGGCTTTACGCTTTGCTCTATGGATTCGAAGAACGAATCTCCGTCTACGTGAAGCAACATCAGTATCTGCGGATTACGGAACGAATGACGCCGATAACGGTAAGCTCGTCCGGCTTGATGACCGTATAGTGACCATTGGCCGGATAGAGTACGGGTCGTCCTTCTTCTACCTGGTAGTATCGCATCATCCATTCTCCTTCCACATCGGCAATAACAATATCTCCGGACTTGGGCTTTTGTCCGCGACGGAATATGACAACGTCATCGGTAAAAATACCGGCATGTTGCATGGCGTCGTTCTGAACTTTTACCATGAACGTTGAAGGTTCAATGAGCCACTCGTCAAACGAAATGGTGTCTAACAGTTCTTCTTCGGCAGGAGAAGGCCACCCTGCGTTGATAACGCCGAGTAACGGCCATGTACGAACAGAAGGATACGACATGTTCGTATTATGTACTTTTTAGGGGACGAAAACAAATATATTTCGACAGGAGGATCCTAGGTTATTTATATGGTATAGTTAGGGCAAGAATAGTCATGAAAATAAATACGAACATTACCATAGGGCTCTGCGCTGGAATATTCGGTTCGGTGGTAGTTTCAGTTTTGGCTATATTGATGATTTTGCGGTCGACTTCATCAACAGCCGGGCTCGGCTTTATCTTTGCACTCCCGCAGTATTTTATTGCATCTTACGCCATATTCTTCTTCTGGGGGTATCACGTCGGTAACCTGACAAAGGGATTTAAATCTTCAGACGCAAAGGATGCTGCAAAAAAGAAATTCTCCCTGGTGATTACCGTAATCTTCTCACTAGCCATCCTCGGCGTACTGGGCAAAGGGCTATTGCTTGCTTCCACAGTGTCTCAAATTGGAAATATGTATACAAGCACGCAGCTTACTGACGTCCTTGAAACCTCACTTTTAAAGAATAACAAGTTTGTTGTTGGCGCCGTCGTACAAAACACATCAGCGTCTCCGGAGCTGTTGGACACAATTGCCAAAATAGATCATCCGACATGGCACGAGCCAATGTGGCATCCCGTATGGTCTCTTTTTCCAGTATCGAAAAACAACGGCAAGGATCGTTCCGTAGCAAGCCTCCTGGCAGCAAATACGAACACATCTGCGGACACATTAAGTTATCTGGCAAACAATTATTTAATCACAACTATTATTGATAACCCCAATACTCCTATTGAAGTATTTAGATTGTATGAAGCAAAGAGAAACTACGTAATAGATTGGGAGCTGGCACAAAGTCCAAGAACGCCTCGAGATGTGTTCGAAAAGCTACTGGATATTGACAGAAAGAATGGATTTCCCATAGATGATGATACTAGATTTCGGCTTATTACTAGAAATCCAGGAGCTCCCGCGGACATAAAAGCCAAAGCAACCGAAATATTTAAACGGGAATTCCCAACGAGACAGTTGGAGTACTGACCCAACCTATTTTTCTTGGAGATTCTGAAGGTGCCAGGTACCTTCAGATCCTTGCAGAAGCAAGAATAACCCCGAGTGTTAGGCAACGCTCTGCTTGATGCTCAAAGGAAGGATCAGACTCGTCAAACCGTAACGCATGTACCTGATCAAGCAGAGTCTGGATCGAACTTCCGGTAACCTGTTTAGAAAGCTGCTTCGATTGATCTAAATATCGTTCGCACAGCTCCTTGTTACCTGTCGGATCCAGATAGTACCACTGAGACATGCGTAATAAATTTACGCTAATAGCCTGGACGATATCATGATCCGTCATAGCTCGAGCCTTTCTCGAATAATGCGTTCTACCGCGGTGCGAATTTCAGGAGATAAAATATTTTGGTCTGGATTCCCCTGTTTGGGACGAATATTAATAAGAGAGTAAAAATCAACCTCGCGTCTCTCGGGTTGATACCCACCGCCCCATACATTTTCTTGCGCACTACCATTCAATAGGAGCACCTTTTCACAATCCGCATGCCACTCCCCGCCACCAGCAAGAACGCCCCGCACAATATCTACCGCAACCTTAATATGAAGCTTATAATACGACGCCATCTCCTGTATTTCAGCAGGAGTAGCTTTATCGGTAATACTATGAATAATGGGTTCGGCAACTTTCATATAATTCATATTGAAAATACCACATACGTCAGCTCCTACCAAGCTTCCGAATTCCCGCACCGAACACCTCAATTAATCGATATTTTGCGGAGAAACCCAAACGCAGCTATTACTCCCCTATTTCTCGCCTGCCGGAGGAATAATTTGCTGAAACATATCCTTTCCACCCTGTCCTTGAAATTGCCCCCAACGTAACCACGTCGGTCGGATTCGAAGAAACACATAGGCGTTTCCTGCTATCTGATCTATGGGCAATTGCCCTGTTGAAGAAGATGCGTTGTGAGACAACTGCTCTATCATCCAATGCTTTGTTTCATTCCTTTGCACTTCTTCTGCAACCCCTTCTGCTTGAACCGTTTGGAAACCCACCTCATCAGTGATCACAACAGCAACGCGGGGATTCTGGAGTATGTGACGGTACTTGATTGTTTCAACCTTCGTCATAAAGAACAAATCAAGCTGATCGTCGACGGCAAGAAAAACGGACGCCGCTCTGGGTTGCCCTTCGGACGAAACGGTTGAAAGCGCACAGAGCCGATGCTGACGGATAAATTGTATAACATCGTGGGTTGCAAAAGATTCTTTGCCCATACTGTACATGATAGTTTAATTGTGCATGCAATCCAAGGTATACTTATACGGTGAATGGAAACGATTGGCTGAAATTAATAAGTGCGGTTACAGGCTCTCTTGTTGCCGGCCTCATCGGATCAATCTTCACCGCCCCGTCGATTCCCACCTGGTATGCCACCTTGCAACGTCCGGAGCTCTCTCCGCCAAACTGGATATTCGGTCCGGTCTGGACAACCTTGTACGTGCTGATGGGCATCGCGGCGTTTCTGGTCTGGAGAAAAGGGCTCCATCGCAAAGAGGTGAAAATCGCTCTCGGGCTATTTCTCGTCCAACTAGCGTTAAATTCCCTCTGGTCCGTACTGTTCTTCGGGTTGCAAAACCCGGGTGCGGCATTGGTTGAAATAGCGGCTCTCTGGCTCGCTATCCTGGCAACCATCGTTTCATTCAGTAAAATTTCCCGACCGGCGGCATATTTGTTACTCCCGTATATTCTTTGGGTGAGCTTTGCCGCTTACCTTACCTACGCAATCTGGATCCTCAATTAACCTATCACCGGCAAAAGAATATCATCCTGGTATTTCTCACCTTGAGTGGTAGTCTTGAGCGTATGATAAAAAAGCTGAATTCTCGTATCGTGTATGAAAATCCGTGGATGAAAGTCCGCGAAGATGACGTGGAATTTGCCGACGGTACGCAAGGCATCTATGGCGTGGTCGATAAGCCAGACGGAGCTCTTGTAATACCAAAACTATCCAATGACGAATACGTACTCGTAAAAACGCACCGCTACACTACCGGCAAAGCCGCATGGGAATTTCCATGCGGAGGCGTGGAGAATGAAACGCTCTCTCCCGAGGAAGTCGCCCGAATGGAACTGCAGGAAGAAACAGGATACTCCGCAAAACACATGTTACATATTGCCAGTCTTCATGTGTCATACGGATACTCGAGCCAAATGATGCACATGTACCTCGCGGACGGTCTCATTCCCGGACAGCCCAAACGAGACCGCGGAGAACTGGGCATGG
>CAZSWB010000082.1:0-4347 GCA_964610675.1 uncultured Candidatus Saccharibacteria bacterium | reverse complement strand
TTTTCATCGCAAGGTGGTGCGTTAGATTGTGAGATTGAGGTATGGTGAATTCTGCCCCCAAGTGCAATGAAAGTAAGGCTCTACATTTATCCTAATAGAGAGAAACTTCAGTTTCTCACCCTTGCCTTATATCGTCTGTATATCCTGTTCTTTCGAGCGTACACGCTCTTCAATGTCGACTTGAACCTTTGCAATAAGATCGTCCAAATGTTTTTTTCCACCGTAAAAATCGTCTTCCGCAATGACACCTTTTTCTTTCTCCTGCTTGAGGAGCCGCAACGCTTCGTCTCTCCCTTGCCGCATGCGAATTCGAGCTTCCTCTGCCTTTGCATGCAGCGTTTTGATCGTTTGGTTGCGCACTTCTTCCGTAAGCGATGGGAACGCAAGGCGTATATTCGAGCCATCTACCGTTGGCATGACACCGATATTCGCTTCGGTTATCGCCTTTTCAATTGCAGGAATGGAACCTTTATCCCAGGGTGAAACGAGAATCGTTCTCGCATCCATGTTGGATACCGACGCCAAACCCATCAGAGGGTTTCGCGCGCCGTACAGCTCTACGGTAATGGAATCAACCAGCGCGGGCTTTACGCGGCCGGATCTCAGTCCGACAATTTCTTTCTCAAACCATTCAACGGCTTCTTCTTTTGACGCATTAAAAATGTGTTCGGCTTCTTGTATGGGCATATATATTATAGAAGGTTATTACTTAACAGTATTTCGTAAGTTCGCCAGCGATGCAAGGAGAATATCCGCCGCAAGCTTCGTATTCCCCCCGGGAACACTGGCGGTTTTGTAATAATCGCGAAGGCGCAGCGATACTTTAAAAAGCGCTACGCTCGCACCGCGCTCACGTGTCATCTGATGAACAAGGCGAGAAATATCCAGCAGTTCCTCTTCTTGAAACGGCTCCGGCGGGCGAAGGTCGGATAGTTTTGCAAGCATTTGTTCCGAAGAAAAATCAGGTGTCTCTTGCAGTATGGGGTGCAGCGCGATGATAGTACACCGAGAACGTATGGTGGGAAGTACACTTCGTTTTCCGCCCGCGCCCAACAAAAAGCGCGTGTGTATCGCAGGCTCCTCCAGCGTCTTTAATAGCGCGTTCGCCGCCTCCGGAAGCAACTGCCCCGCGTGCGGAATACACACAACCCGTTTATTTGATGAACTGGATAGGATATTGCGAAGCGACGCAATGTCTTTGATGCGGATACGACCCTTCTCTTCCGTGATAGACAGTGCGTCCGGATGTCCGTTTGCGTCCGCTTGCTTGCACGCATTGCACGTACCGCACGCGGAATGTGTTTCGCATACGGCAGACCGCTTCGCAATCCTACAAAGTTCCTCCCGTTGTTGTGAAGAGTGAGAGATGAGCAGGATGGGCTGCTCTGAGATACTTGATTGTACCCATTGCCGTATGTTGGCTTCGATATCGTGATGACGCAACATTATTTTCTCTTCGCAAGATAATAGAGAAGAGGAGGGGCAACGAACAACGATGAATATACTCCGGTTACCACACCGATTGAAAGGGCTGTTATAAACCAGCGGATGGACGAGCCTCCGAATATGAGGACAGCTACCAATGTGATGAGTACCGTAAATGATGCGTTAAATGATCGTCCCAACGTGAGAATGAGCGCACGGTCTATGATTGGCAATAGCGTCTTATCACGTGCCGCAAGATATTCAGAGCGAAGTCGATCGAAAATTACAATGGTATCGTTTACCGAATATCCCAAGATGGCGAGTTGAGCCGTTACGAATAACGTGTCTACCGGTACGCCCCAGAACTTTCCAAATAGCGAGAATGCGGCCGTAACCAGGAGCAAGTCATGAACCAGCGCGTAGATTGCCGCAAGACCGAACTTCCAAGGCGAGATAAATCCGCTAATTCCTCGAAATGTATACGCCAAGTACACGATGAGAATAACAAGGACAAGCAGCACTGCCCAAATTGATTTTTCGCGAAGCTCCTTTCCGATCGTGGGACCGATGGATTCGAAACTCAACTCTTCTCCGGAAGTAAGCTGTTGTTCTTTGAGAAACGAAAGGATTTGTTCGTGCGTGTTGTCATCCAATACGGTTGTTCGTATCGTGACCGTACCGTCTTGTGTTCCTTGCACCGCTACGGGAATGTTAAATTGTTCTCCAAGTCTCGATTGGATTTGCTGCGCCTTCTCCGGATCGGCTTGTATTTCCATGAGCGATCCGCCCAAGAAATCAATCCCCCACACAGGCGGAAATGCGACAATGATGCCAATGCATGCCGCTATTGTCAGAACGGAAATACTCATCCACAGTTTGGGATTTTGCATCATAGAAGCCATTTCTTATGAGTCCACGGCATTGAGAATACCAATGTAAGGATTCCTCTGCTGAGTGTGATCGCGGTAAACATGGAAAGAACAATACCAAGAGAAAACGTGAGTGCAAACCCCCGCACAATCGACGTCCCAAACGCGTAGAGTACGAATCCCGTTAACAAGCTTGATACGTTTGAAGCGTAAATCGTACTCCACGCTGCTGCGAACCCTTCTTTTAATGAGAAAGGAATCGTTTTCTTTGCGCGAATATTTTCTCGGAATCGCTCAAAAATGAGGATATTCGCATCCACGGCCATTCCGATGGACATGATAAATCCGGCGATCCCCGCGAGCGTGAGCGTTACCGGAATGAGTTTCATAACAGCAAGAAAGAAAAGTGTGTAGATAACGAGCGTAATGGATGCGACGAGGCCGGGCAACCTGTAGTAGATGATCATCCAAAACATGACGGCAAACAAACCGATCGTTCCGGCAATCAAACTTTTATCAATTGCGGTTTTGCCCAGCGTGGGACCAACGATACTTTGCCCGATAAGCTCTATGGGTACTGGAAGCGCTCCGGAATTCAGGTTGCGTACCAAAAACTTTGCTTCCTCAAGACTGAAACCTCCCGAAATGACCGCTTGTCCATTAGTAATCTCGGTTTGTACGACGGGAGCGCTAATGGGAACGCCATCCAAGTAAATAGCAAGTCGTTTGCCGATATTTTCCTTGGTAATGCTCGCAAACAGCTCGGATCCTTCTTTGTCAAATTCCAAACTAATCGTGGGAGTTCCCGTTACTTGATCAAAATTGACAACCGCTCGATCCAAATGTTTACCGGATAATCCTGTCGGTTCGAATATGCCGCCAATCAACTGATCGATGTTATCAGTGCCTGTGTCAGGGGCGGTGCCTTCTTTTCGAAATTCCAAAAGAGGCGTTTGGCCGATCAGCTCTTTTGCTTCATCCGGATCCTGTACCCCTGCAAGCTCAACGATAACGCGGTATTCCTCTCCGACACGATTCGTTTGAATAAGCGGTTCTGATACTCCAAACGAGTTTACTCTTCGCTCTATAACGTCACGTACGCCGGCGAGCGCCTCCGCAGGATCTTGATCCGGTATGCTCTCAAGATTTGCACGATAAATGAGCCGCGTGCCGCCCCGTAAGTCCAACCCGAGCTTCATATTCAAATCCCTTTGAAATCCTCCGATTGAAATGGAAGGATGCTTTGGGCTTGCGACCCATGCGGAAAGGCCGATTGCGATAAGCAATACAAATCCCCACAGCAGTTGTCGTTTTGTACTTCGTTGCATACTAAGGTTATTTGTACCGTGCTTTAGCGTATCTTCGCAAGATCGCCGTTTAGTATGAGAGGGCGTACCGCTTCGATCTCCGATTTATAGTAGGGAATTTCCGGTATCGGATTATATAGGAATATTTTTTGATCCAGCACATGCGCAAACCCTATTTCCATCAACGTATTGCCACCGATGTAGTTTTTAATACCATGCTTATCAAGATTTACTACCAATACGGCATCCCCGCCCTGCATCATATTCCAAAACTCTCGAATTGCATCCAAATTGTTTTTTGATGGATTTTAATCACTTCTTTTTCCTCGTCTGTTTTTCCGATAAAGGCTTCGTGAAGATCCGTAACATAGGCATCGTGGCCAAGCGCAATGAGCTCATCCCGTATTTCAAGCATATTCTCCGTGTATTGCATGCTGCCGATGACGCCAATTTTCATAAATCAAGATTCATAAATTTCTACTCTATTATTATCTGGATCACGTGTTACGAATTGAGTGCCGTAATTATTAGTGTAAATCTCTGAACATTCAAACTTATTACGCAGAAAATTCTGACGAATGTTCGTGATATTTGATACTCCTATACCAATTACAACATAATTACTAACTGAATCCGCTACGGGGTAAATTTCAAAGGAAAAGCCAAGATCTTCAGAATGGTAATGTTCGGGGCCGCTTGCATGTTGTTGTTTAATGAATTTTAAACCTATCAACTCATAAAACTTC
>CAZSWB010000081.1:0-4399 GCA_964610675.1 uncultured Candidatus Saccharibacteria bacterium | reverse complement strand
TATGCGCGGTCATATCTTCCCTTACCATCACTTTCCTGGAGATTCCGAGAAAAGACTCCACCGAATATCTTGAACCAAAATCCCGACGATTGATCTCCACCTTAACGTTTTGGGCGTTGATATCTTTGTTGTCATACGAAAGGAGATAAAAAAGGTTAAAGCGTTTCTTTCGCGCATCTTTCACGGTGCCGTATTGCTCAATAATCTCTTTGACGCGCTCGAACACGTAGTCCTCCTTGTTTGAATCAAGTAAATCAAAATCCAAGTCCACGGAGAATCGGTCCAGGTTATAGAAAAGTGTAGCGGCAGTACCGTCCTTAAATCCTAATAGAGGACTGATAGTAGGGTCAGTGTAAATGTCCTTCAGGATTTTTATGAGAATATTTTTATGTTTTGTGGTATCAAGAGCCATATGATAATTATTGTAAGTCTCTCTTGAATGCTTCATGGTACATTTTCACCATTTTTGCCATGCGTTTGTTGCCCCCGTAGATCGGTACTATCTCGGACACCTTTTCCCAATTCAAAGCCGAAAGATTGTCGAAGTGGTAGTCTTTGTTGAGGTAAATGACATCTAAAAATGCACGCTCGGGTGATGCAATACTGTAATTTCCCCTCGACTCAATACCGATGCTATTTGTGAGAATAGAGTCTTTAATCTTTTTGTATGAATATTTCTGCCCGTCGCACTCTATCTCTTTGGTGGTGTAGGATGCAACAAAAATTTGGCCGTACAGCTGAAAGGTAATTCCGGTCGCGCCTAAAGCAGTCTCAAAGCTAACGTATGAAGGAGTATATATTTTCGTCGCGAGTTCGTATGTATCGTAGTCTTTGTCTTTTGAGTAAATACCCCTGCGAATAGCATTCATTTTACCCGCTTTTACATAGCGGTGAATCTTTTTCTTGACGAAATTTACATCAGATTCTCCCCAAAGCAACACAAGGTCTTTAAAAGTAAAGACGGTTTTCTTGGATCTCATTAGGTCTAAAATGTAGTCTTTTTCCATAAAATTGATGGTTTGTGCTCTGTAGGTACCCAAATATGGGTACCTTTGGTTTAAATTATATACTATCCTAAGAATATGCACAAGTGGCAGTCTTGCCTAATATAGGGAGAGGATGAAACCCCTTTGTGGTTTCCAGTACGAGATGAGACTGAAATATTCGACATAAAAACCACAAAACAGCTCATTGATATCCCATATTTTGGTGCACTCATATGGAATCGAATCACTTTTCTTAAGCCTTCGGAGGGCTGAATTGTATCCATTGAACTATGAGTGCCCGTTACATCGAAACTCGAGACTCGATGAGCCCGTCTTTCTTGTGAATGAAAATATCACTGTTGCTTTGCAAGCTCAATTCCTTTGCGCGTGTTATCGCTTTCTCTTTCGTGGTAAACATTTCAACAGAAGAGGGCATCCCTATCCGTTTGATTTGCCACCCTTCCTTGGTGGGAAATATATGGTAGCTTTTTTGTCCAAGACGAATCGCCTCAGTGTAGGAGTGTATCTGAGGGTTATCCAAATGTCTTCTTTTCAGTGGAATTTCTTTTATTGCCATACCTATGTGGTTACTAATGAAATTATATCTTCGAGAGATTCCGTGCACAATATAAAAGGTCGAGTGGATAGCGTCCCCGGCAGGAATCGAACCTACAGCCTTTGGCTTCGGAGGCCAACGCTCTATCCGTTGAGCTACGAGGACATATGTGCAGTATAGGTATACAATGCCTGTATGCAAAATATTGCTCCATCCACCCTCCCAACCATTTTTACCATCTTTGGGGCTACGGGTGACTTAACGAAACGCAAGCTCATTCCCGCCATATTTCAGTTGTACAAAGACGGCCATTTGCCGCCCTTAATGCATATTGTCGGGTTTGCGCGCCGTCCGCTTTCGGATGAGGACTTTCGTGCGTATGTGCGAGAATTGGTACCGAAAGAAGACGAACACGCGGCGGAAGAATTCTCGCGCATGTTTTCGTACCGTTCCGGAGACTTTACGGATTCTGCGGCGTATGATCAATTAGCCCAATTGCTCGGGAAGCAAGATGATGTGTGGAATACCTGCGCGAACAAGCTCTTTCATCTGGCCGTTGCGCCGGAACATTACGAAGGTATCTTACATTATCTCTCGACTTCCGGCCTTACCATAGGATGCGGACCAGACGAAGGATGGACGCGAGTGATTGTTGAAAAACCGTTCGGGAAAGATCTGGCTACGGCGGAGCAGCTTGATACGCTGCTCGGAACATTGTTTCGTGAAGAGCAAGTGTACCGAATCGATCACTACCTTGGAAAAGATACCGTTCAAAACATCCTGGCATTTCGATTTTCCAACGTGTTCTTGGAGCCCGCATGGAGTGCGCGTACGATACGGCGCATTCGTGTGCGAATTCATGAAACGGGCGACGTCGCAGACCGAGGCGCATTCTATGACGGAGTTGGCGCACTGCGCGACGTGGGGCAAAACCACATGCTGCAGCTGCTCGCGCTGTTTACCATGGAAAATCCCGGTACGTTTGATGCGCATTCCATCCGCAGTGCGCGCGCTGCCGCACTGGCCGCGTTGGAAGCGATGGATATCCAGGATATTACCCGCTCAACCATGCGGGGGCAGTATGAAGGGTATGGGCAAGAAAAAGGCGTAGAAAAAGACTCACAGACCGAAACCTTCTTCCGCTTGGAGGCGCGGCTGCAGCTTCCGCAGTGGCGCGGTGTACCGATCATATTGGAAAGTGGGAAGGCGCTTGCAAAGTCAGCCGTGGAAGTGATTGTGGAATTTCGCCACCATACGCCATGTCTGTGTCCTACAGGTACGCATTTTACGAATATCTTGCGGTACGAAGTGCAGCCCCAGGAAAAAATTACCATGTCGTTTTGGGCAAAGAAGCCCGGCTCTGAAATGGTGATTGAGGAAAAAGCGTTTTCGTTTGATTACGGCACCGCATTCGGCGAAGGTGACTTTCAAGATGCGTACGCGAAGTTGCTGCTGGATGCGATTGAAGGAAATCAAACCTCATTCGTTTCCACGGAAGAAATTATAGCAAGTTGGAAGTTTATTGATCCCGTTATTCGCGCATGGCAAGAAGATGCCGTACCACTTGTGTCGTATGCGAAAGGCGCATCTCCCGAGGACGTGATCGCCCTTGCGAGCGACACGCAGTTGCCAAAAAAACATATTGCTTACGTGGGGCTGGGGAAAATGGGAGTGAATATGGTAGAGCGATTGCTCGATCACGAATGGGATGTGACGGCGTATGACGTACATGAAGGGGCGCGTGAAATAGCAGAAGAGAAGGGCGCGAAGGTTGTGAAATCTCTTAGCAATATATTTGATCATGTAGCGGCGGATACGCAGCGCACTGTATGGCTCATGGTACCTCATCTTGTCGTTGACGACGTGTTAAAAGAACTGATGCCGCATCTGCGTCCCGGAGACACCGTCATAGACGGCGGTAATTCGTTTTACAAAGATTCTATTCGAAGGGGTAACGTACTGCAAAAGCAAGGTATCGAGTATCTGGACGTCGGAGTGAGCGGAGGCCCGAGCGGTGCGCGTGAAGGTGCGTGCTTGATGGTTGGAGGAATGAAAGATGTATACAAGGAGCATATGGGATTGTTTTCCGATCTTGCGGTTGCTGGCGGATACGACTACATGGGTGAGCTTGGCGCGGGACATTTTGTGAAAATGGTGCATAACGGCATCGAATACGGAATGATGCAGGCAATCGCCGAAGGATTTGCGGTGATGAAGAAGTGGCGGGGAGAGTTGGATTTGGAGCGCATTGCCCATTTATACAATAACGGAAGTGTGATTGAATCGAGATTGATTCATTGGCTCAAAGAAGCGTATGTGAAGCACGGCACGTCTCTTGACGATATTACCGGATCCGTAGCCCATAGCGGAGAGGGAATGTGGACGGTGGAAGCGGCAAAAGAACTCGGTATTCCGGTCCTTATCATACAAGACGCATTGCAATTTCGTTTGGATTCACAAGAGAATCCCAGCTATACCGGGCAAATTCTCTCTGCGTTGCGCAACCAGTTCGGCGGGCACGACGTGAAGAAATAGAACGGAAGTTTACGCCACCAACTTTTGAAACGCTTCGGCGAGCTGTTTCGCACGACCTGCTTCTTCGCTTTTTTTTGCTTGCAGTTCGTCGTCTGAAATGGTTGGATCAACTATCGTATGAAGTTGCGTATATATCTTTATCTTCGGCTCCGTTCCGGATGGTCGAATGGTAAGGCGACTGTGCCCGTCTTTAGAGAGAAGAAAGATGAGGACGTTTCCTTTATCGCTTCCCGTATATGTTTCTCTGTCGATCATGTCGGTAATACTCATACCCTCAATTTCTTGCAGGCCGGTTGATCGTAGCTTGCTCATGATGCTCTGC
>CAZSWB010000080.1:0-4454 GCA_964610675.1 uncultured Candidatus Saccharibacteria bacterium | reverse complement strand
GCAGGCTACGGAAATAATCAGCAATTATGTTCTCAGCAACCGATATCTCCTGTGTGTGCTACGGAAAATGGAATTGAGAGAACGTTTAAAAATCAGTGTTTTGCCGCGCAGTACGGTGCAACGATAAAGAGTGACGGTGTTTGTCCGCCCGCTTCCGCTGTTTCTGAGCAAGCGGTTGCAGCTACGAATAGCGTGGTGGCATTAAATCAGCTTTCTCTGAGCGGTATTCCCGATGCACTTCTCGAAGAAGTTCGTACTCTTGTTTCCTCCATTTTATCCAGCATCCTATCCGGAACGACCGTGAGAGAAACGGTAGTTCAGTAGCTTGTATGCTAAGATCCTCTCGTGGTAGCGGAGAGATTCCAAGACCTAAATTGTAAATTTGAAACTGTACCCATGACGCACGTACTGAAAAAATTCCTGGCGGTAGCATTTGTTTCTTGCTTACTCGTTGCGCAATCGGTATTTGCGCAAGGTCGTCCTCCGCTGAAGGTGTACGTCTATCTGCATACGAATGATCAGACGGTTGGTGGCGCATATATTAATTCATATAGGACGTTTGAAAAAATACCCGGAACTCAAGTTGTATATCGCAATATAGTAGGATGGAATTTGAATCAATTCAATTCACAGTTGGCAAAAGATTTTGCAACTCCTGGTGCGAGTAATATGGTTGTATATGGCGGCCACGGTGTTATTGGTGGCTTGGGTACGGACGGGGTTGCGTTTAACAGGAAGCAGGCTTTGAATGCTATCGGAAGAAATGCAACGAATAACGGAATTAGCGTATCTACTTTTGTAGAAAGTTGCGGATCCGGAATTGTTTGTAATTTAGGTTCTCTTCCGGATGGAATTAACGCGGTATATACCGCATCTACGGCCAATCAACCAGGGTGGGTGTTTCAAAGTGGCGGACAGCCGTGGCTAGCTGAGTTCGGAGAAGAGGTTAAAGGGGTTATGGGTCATTTCGGAGATGGCACGGCACAAGATCCCGATAAAAATAAAGATGGAGTGGTAACGACGGGTGAATTGGATCAGGCGTTGAATTATAGCAGTAAAGGACGTGCGCGCGTGGAAAACCCTGACGAACCGTTATTCTTCAAGAATGAAGCAATTGCTCAAGAATATAACAAGTTTACCGAATGTATCATTCTTCGCCCGGGACAAGTTGCCGAAAATTACGCCGGCACTTCATCGACCGTTGATGGAATAACGATTGAATTCAAGCCCGCCAGGATTAGCGGGTATGGAAATAGGACGCGGTTTCCGGGAGAATTTCCCGTACTAGAGAAAACGCAAGATGTTCTCAAGAGCGATGAATCGCAGCTAAACTTTGATTTACGAAGACTTGGAAGCGATGTTTTGGAAAATCATATTAAATCGGTATTGGATATAAAAAATATTGCTCCCGGTGTTGTGCGAAAAGTTGTATTACTCCCAACGCCGCAACAAGCGAATGAATTCGTGAAATCGTTACATGAAGATCCGCATGCCCAAGGAGTATATTCGCATGAAAACGGAATTAAACTCACCGTTGGATCACGGTATCTCGCTAATCATCCCAGCCCTGATGATAAAATAATTTTTGATAAGGAATGTAATCCTAAGCAGTGGACGCCCCCTAAACAAGAACCGCAAGACGACCCGAATGATTTTGAGGGATACGGTGACGGGGAAAACGGAGGTGGAGGAAATGGCGGCGGAAGTGAGCCTACCTCCGGCGGATTTGATGCGCTTCTGTCTGCACTGATGCAAAACTTGCTGGGTGGAGGAAAACAAAATCAACAGCAGGACAATCAAGATCCCTACGGTGCCGGATACGGAAACCCAGGGACTACATGTGCACAGCAGGCTGAATCGCCTGTTTGCGGGGCTGACGGAAAGACATATAGGAATCCCTGCTATCTGCTTTCCTCGGGAACGGTGCAGGTAAGCGAGGGGATATGCGCTTCACCTCAAGGCTCTTTCGTTATGGATCAATTATCGGTAAGTGGTATTCCGTCTGCAATTTTAGATACTGTACGTACGCTCATCTCCCCTATCATTTCTCGACTCCTTGCCGGCGCAACCGTAGCGGAAACCGTAGTGAGGTAGATCATTACCGTCGATGACGAATTTATTTACAAGATTACTCATGATACTGCTTGGATCAGGGGTTTTGGGTTTTGCAATGTATGCGCAGACGGGACCGAAGATAATTGATCGTGATGTTTCTGATCCGTCCATTCATGAAGGGGCATCCGGAGAAAGAAGTGCTGGAGTAAAAACAAACGTCAATCCCATCGTCGGACAAGTGTATGCAAGTTACGATCCCTTTAAAAGTCTTCTTGGAGCGATTGGAAGCTTGGTGAGTCCGTTTTCCGTTCGATCGCCGACACCCTCTGATCCTTCTACGGTAGGAACCAAATACACATCTTCGCGCCTCTTCTTTTCTCCAACAGGGACCTATTCTACGACGAACAGAACTGATAGGTTGTATGCGGGTACAAAGGGTTTGGGCGGAGAAAACATCACCGACGTAGCAAAATTAGGAGAGCCGGGAGGAAGAAATCCTGGCGATCCGTATTGGGTTGGATATCCACGACCGGGAAATACGGAGGTTCCGCCGGGTACTCAACTCGTGCATCATCGCTACGATTGTTTTTGTAGGTGGGATGAGACGATCAATTGTCCTTTACGGTCGAGTCCATATTGGCATGTCAATTTTGGGGCCCCTCACATTCCTCCGCATTTTACGCCGGTATCCTGCCAGACATGTTTTGGAGTAGAGCGCATCCGTAAGCACGATTTCTATGTAGGGGAAAGTAAGAGCGGTGCATTTAACGGATACCCATTCAGTTACCCAAGAGATTCTGGCTATCAAGAATGTTTGCACCAGAGTATTGAAAGCTTTTCTACATCGGGACCTGGCGGTCCGGTACAAGGCGAGCAAGAGCTGTATGGGTTGTAAGGACGGTGCAGGTTGTGCATAAGATGTATGGTATACTTATAACAAACAATCTATGATCCAACTCCTTCCATTTCACGCACAACTTCTGAACGCTTGGAAACTTTTTCTCGATCGGTGGGGTTCCGCAGTTTTTCTGCAACTCCTTACGCTCATCCCGGGTGTGTTGATGCTTCCACTCGTCCTTGATTATTTGTCTGTCATTGCAAGCGGATACGATCCGGTTATTGTACAGGGTTCGCAAAACGTTTCGTTGTTTCTCATCGGCTTTTTACTCTTTATTTTCCTTGGTGTCTTT
This sequence comes from uncultured Candidatus Saccharibacteria bacterium, assembly GCA_964610675.1. Taxonomy (GTDB): domain Bacteria; phylum Patescibacteriota; class Andersenbacteria; order UBA10190; family UBA10190; genus HO2-45-11b. The sequence continues at coordinate 1,209 of CAZSWB010000080.1, read as the reverse complement.
ATCTCGACCGCTTTGGGTATTCTATTTGCGACACCAAACAAGCTTTCTTTTGGAACCGTGATTGCCAGCACGATACGAAGGTATATTCCCGTACTGTATACGAGTATTCTTTCTGGGGTTATCGTTCTCCTTTCCCTTATTCCTGCACTTGCGCTTAACTTGTGGTATGTACTCTTTGCAAGTAAAGGAGCACCCGTGGATGGGAACGCATTGGTTGCCGTGGATGTGATTGTCCTTATTGCTGTTGTTGCTCTTCTTATTCCTGCCGCAATCGTAACGGCATGGGTGATGTACGCTCCGCTTGCAGTTGCATTAAAGGCAGCTCCTGCCGGATTCACCGCCGTTATGCATGCAAAACATCTCGTACACGACCATGTATGGCAAATCACGTGGAGAATTATCGGAAGCATCGTATTGTTTCGGATTGTTACGGCAAGTGTAAGTTATCTCCCGTACCTTTGGTTCTTGGTACCATTTTCTCTTTCCATTATCATTACCGCGTTTTTCGTCGAGGTGTACAAGGAGCTGCACAGCGGTCAGCTCTCAACGTAAAAACTTCTCATGTCCTGGATATTTTTTGGCCTGTTGGCGCACGCTGCCAATGGGGTTGTTTTTATCGTAGATAAAAGTCTTCTCGGCAAGAAAAGCACGGTTGGCAAGCCGCTTGATTATGCGCTGTATTCCGCAGCATTGGCCGGCGGTGCGCTGGTACTCTTACCGTTTGCCCGTCTCGCACCTACCTCCTTTATTATTACGTGGTCGTTGCTTGCCGGACTAGTGCATATCTTCGCACTCCTTGCGTTTTTTGTTGCGATGAGCGATGGCGAGCCATCCAGGATTGTACCGATCACCGGATCTGCAGTGCCGCTGTTTACCATTCTGTTCGCAGTATCCTTTTTAGGAGAAGTATTTACCGCGGGACAGGGTACGGGTATGGCGCTTTTGATTATGGGAGGAATGTTATTGTCCATGCGAATTGGCTCCCCTTTTCAAACAGGCACTGGCCGTGAGGGGTCATGGATACGAATTGTTCTTCCTGTACTCGCCGGTGCGTTATTTGCTATCTATTTTGTGATTGCAAAATATTTGTTTGCCTATGCAGACCATGCATTTTTAGATGTATTTATGACATCCCGCGTTATCGAAGGGGCTATCGCGCTCTGTATCATTATGGCATTGAGGCTTGCGGGAAAAACCGGAAATGCGCGA
>CAZSWB010000079.1:0-4465 GCA_964610675.1 uncultured Candidatus Saccharibacteria bacterium | reverse complement strand
TGGCAAACAAAAACGCTTTCCCTATTTTAGACATACTATACTTGAGTAATACTAATAACGACGTTCACGATAATCGCAGAAAGACCGATGATGATGAGTCCAATAACGGAATAGAGGATAATATTCTTTGCTTGCTGTGCCTGATTCTCATCCCCCTGTGAAGTAATATATTTAAAGCCACCATATACAAGTGAAATCACTGCGATCGTGGCGACGAGTGAAAGAAGCCACTTCACGATCGTTTGCAAAATTTCTTTTGCAGACTTATCTTCTCCAAGCTCATTTTGATTCGCGATATCCTTTACAGTACTTAAACCACCGCCTTGCGCATAGGCTGTTTGAGAAATAGGCAAACTAGCAGTAGTAAGGAGTATGAGGGTTATCAGGGAAAGAAAAGACATAGAATAAAAGGGGATTTAAAAAATACCGCTCGGACCGCCCCGCCTATCCGAAGGACTTGCATCTTCCACATTCCCCCCTGCGCCCCCTCCCCCGAGTATGTCACTTACCACGATATTTATTATCGCGTACGACAGAATCACAACCGCTAAACCGATAACAGCCCACAATATAGTGGTTTTCGCTTTTTTCACCTGCTCTTCGTTTCCAAAATTAATAATCATGCGTCCGCCTCCAATAATGAGAGCAATTAAAGCGAGAAACGCAACAAGCCCAAGCATCCAATTAATGACACTTGTAAGTACTGACGTTATGGTTTGATCCGGACCTCCGTCTAAGGGGTTCGTGATACCACCGCCTCCGGTAACAGTTCCTTCGCCTTGAGCATGAGCAAGCGGTGCTGGTTGAAATGCGCAAACGGCCATCAAAATCATAAATGCTGCAAGAAAAAAACGTAGGTTAGTTTGCATTGTTGTCCACTATTCGCTGAAGCTGATCTTGAGCCTGTTTCAACGCCTCCTGTATAGCTACCCCTGACGTTGCAACTTTATCAATCATCGCATTAAATATAACATCTGTTTCAACAATATCAACTCTTGGCCAACTCTCCGCTTGTAATCCTTGTTCGGCAAATACCCCCATGACCGGATCATTACTGTATTGCGGAATCGCATCGCGCCGAGCAGGCGGAACTCCCTGCGCTGTGTTCACAAGATCCGCCACCGATTTGGATGTAAGGAACCGAACGAACTGCCACGACGCCTGTGGATATCGTGATGATGCGGAAACGGCAAACGGCCAGTAGTTTGCAAACGTAATGTGTTGAGAATTTCCTTCGATTTGCGGTACAGGCGCAAGCGCAAACGACAAGCGTTGGTTTTTCGCTTTAATCGTTGGAATTTGATAGGAATAGTTAAACAACATTGCTGTTTTCCCTTGAGAAAACGCATCAATGGAATAGTCTTGGGTAATATCCCACGTAAAGACTTGTTTCGATTTGTTCGCGAAGTCGGTATAAAACGATAATGCGCGAGCACCCTTCTCGTTTGCGATATCCACTCTTCGTTCACCCGTGGATGCATCTATAATCGGAAGCCCGCTCTGCATCATGAGCAGCTGTATGATATCCGGAGCTCGATTAATGTTACTGCCGGTACCAAGCGCCGCACCACTTTGTCCGATTACTCCGAGGTTAGAAACTTTTGTGAGCTTCACTACAACGTCTTGAAACTCCGTCCAAGTCCTCGGAGGTTCTGCGATACCGGCACTATTGAATAAGTCTCTGTTATAAAAAAGGGCAAGAGTATCCACGGAAGTAGGAAGCGCATACACAAGCCCTTCGCGCGTCAGATCCTTATCAACCACCTCGACGAACTCACCTTGGACATCGCGTTGCGTGATGATTTCTGCGGGAGCAGGGCTCATCAAATCCCGCTTTGCCTCAACCCACGTGTTACTAATCACAAAAATATCCGGACCCCTGCCTGCGGCAAGCGCCTCGACCAATTCCTTCTCATACGAACCCACCGACGCCACTTTTTTGTATTGCACATCAACCCCCGTTTGCTCCTTAAACGCGCGCAGCACAGGCCCCATCACGTCGCTGTCCTGCCATAGCCCCCACACCACAAGACTCGTTGCCGTTGTCTGCTGCACCGGCTGCGGTTTTCTGCATCCAAAACCAAACAGTGCGGATGCACTCACGAGGATTAGTAATATGAGAGGTAACTTCGACGAAAGATACTTCATATCCGAAAGAGCAGTCCAAAGTGGTATGGGCTGGGGATAAGTTGCTTGGTTAAGGTGAGATCCAGCGAATGCGCAATCGCTATTATTTCGTCCGTCGTTCTTCGCTGCGCAACCGGAGGCCCGAAGGGTGTTGCTGACGTATTCCATTCTATGACGGCAACCGTGCCGTTTACGGCAACGAGTCGCTTCGCTTCCGCAAGTACGCGACTCGGGTCCGACTGATGTAAAATATTTGCCACAAGAACCCAATCCGCAATATGTTCATCTAAAGAACTCCCCGGAACATTTTCCAGGTTCGCACGAACCGTGCTCACGATGGAATCAACATTATGCCGACGCGCCCTGTTCTCCGCTTCCGCAAGAATATCGGGACGAATATCCACTCCGATTACCTTTCCTTGAGGTCCCACAATTTGCGCTGCGGGGATGAGATAAAATCCGGCTCCGCACCCAAGATGCACAACTACCTGCTCAGCACGTAAGCCAAGCAACTGCCACAATGCTTCTGGTCGAATGAAGGAATTCGCTTCTGCCATAGTATACATTTGAGTATACCACAATATTTATCCTTCAATGATAGGTCGCCACAACGTGAAGGTTGAAATTTTTCCGCTTTTCGCAGACGGACGCATCAGTCGAACACCTTGCGTAGATCTCCCCTGCTTGCTGACGGATTTTGCGGAGATGCGGATGACTTGTCCTTTCTCGGAAACCACAAGGATATCGGTACTCGCCACATCTTGCTCCAAGAGCACCACCGCGCGCACGATCGCTCCCGTCTTACTCGTAACTTGCGCGGTGCGGATACCGGAACCTGACCGTTTTTGCACTCGATATTGTGAAAGCGCAGTACGCTTGCCAAATCCTTCTTCCGTTATAACCATAACCTCTTGATTATCCTGTCCTGATTTAATCACATACATGGCAACGACCTCGTCATCACCCTTGAGCTTGATCGCTCGGACACCTGCCGCAGTACGGCCCATCGGACGAATATCTTTTTCGGAGAACAAGATTGCCTGCCCATTTTTCGTTGCAACAATGACGCTATCCGTCCCCGAGGAAACTCCCACCCATTCCAACGTATCTTTATCGTTAAGCGTAATAGCCTTCAGCCCCGTACGACGGATGTGAAGGAATTCTTCGCGGGATGTTTTTTTAATAATGCCGCTTCTGGTTGCCATCACCAGATACTCTCCCGGCTCTTCCGCATCCGGCACATCCTGCACCGCAGTAATAATTTCACTGCCCCCCAACTCCAAGAAGTTTTGAATCGCTTGTCCTTTTGCTGCACGCGCAGACGCGGGAATTTCATACGCATTTGTGGAAAAAACCCTGCCATGATTGGTAAAGAATAACAATTGCTTGTGCGCTGTAGTTGCAAGAAACAGTTCCACGATATCTTCTTCCTTCGTCGTCATTCCTTTAACACCCTTGCCACCACGGTGCTGAACTTGATACGAGCTTGTCGCTATGCGCTTAATGTATCCCCCTCGCGTTATCGTTATAATGGTAGGATCATCAGGTACCAGGTCTTCTTGAGAGAATTCACCGATCGCACCCGCAACCACTCTCGTTCTGCGTTCATCCCCGTACTGTTTCACAATAGTTTCATAATCCGTTTTCACAATGCCTGCGACCTTCTTTGGATCTTTCAAGATACCTTCCAAGTGTTTGATTAACGCATTCTTCTCTCTCAACTCGTCTTCAACCTTCTTGCGCTCCAGCCCGGCAAGCGCGGACAGACGCATTTCCAGAATTGCAGTTGCTTGCGCATCGGAAAACAGAAACTTCTTGCGCAAATTCACATGCGCGGTTTCACGGGTTTGGCTTTTTCTGATCGTAGAAATAACCTCATCAATATGATCAAGTGCCTTTTTCAACCCTTCCAATATATGCGCACGTTCTTTCGCGCGAGCAAGGTCAAACGTTGTTCGACGAACAATAACTTGTTTCCGATGATTGATGTGCTCCAGCAGAGCATCTTTTAGCGTAAGAACCTTAGGCTGCTTTCCGTTATCAACGAGAGCGAGCATGTTTACATGGAATGTTTTCTGTAAATCAGTCGTATCAAACAGCTGATTCAATACCTTTTTCGGATACGCATCTCGCTTGAGTTCAATCACGATCCGAATACCTTCCTTATCCGACTCATCACGTAAGTCGCGAATGCCCTGAATGCGATCAGCCTTTACGTTATCCGCAATCCTTGTAATGAGATTCGACTTGTTCACCAGATATGGAATTTCATGAACAATAATCTTAAACGTTCCGTTTTTCGCCTCCTCTATATCTGCGATGGCGCGCGTAACAATTC
>CAZSWB010000078.1:0-4472 GCA_964610675.1 uncultured Candidatus Saccharibacteria bacterium | reverse complement strand
CGTGGGAACTACGTCCACCCTTTTCTAGCTTCCCACCTTTGTCTACGGTTCGGATGTCCAAGTCTTTAAAAAGTTGGATCACGATTCGGCGGATACTCTGAGGAGAGAGAGGGACCAGATGTCCGCTCTTTATACCAGTTGCATCTTTATATCTCTTGATTGCCGCTATTGTATGAGGATGAAGGTTGAGCGTATCCTGATTGTTTTTACCTTTCCGCTGGACTCTGAATGTCATATCTCTCATGTTTATATCTTCGACCTTAATCCTTGTAACTTCAGCGCCACGAAGTCCTTGAAACAATAGGAAGGCAACCACTACTTTCAACTGTTCGCTCTTCTTGGTTGATGGAAGATTTCGAAGATACTCGCTGATCTTGGATACTTCACTGTCATTGTTTCCGAATTTCTTGTGCTTGTTGCCCGTGTCGGACCATTCAACATCATCAAAAGAAACTGCAATATCGTACTCTTTGCATATGCGTTTTACCAAAGCTCGAGCGGCCACTAAGTAGTGATCTTTCGTACCTGCTGAGATGTCAGTCCGTTCGATGAGATGACGATTGTATGATTCGAGTGAGTTCTTGTCGAATCCGTTGTGTTGTACGAACTGATGGAAGTCTCGAAGCCTTCTCAGGTAATTTTTCTGAGTTGATGGTTTCTTATTGCGAAGAAGATACCCCGCTCGCTCTTCGAACTCCTCAAGTGGAGCCAAGGCGTAGTTTTGTTGGATGATGGCGTTCATATTAGTTGATCTCCATCATATCGACGTCTCGTGGCTTGCTCATTTCTTTTTTCATTTTTTCTCGAACCCACTCGCCAAAATTAGTTCCCTTGGCGATCAGTCGGGAGCGGAATAGTTGATACTGTTTGTACTCTTCATCATTGAGGTAGACGACAACCTTGGTTGTACGATTTTCTTTAGTCATAGTACTTATACTACTAGTACTACTTCATGCTGACAAGATTAGTTATCCACAACTGAATCTGATGGCTGTATAATGCACATGAGGACATGGGAGGGGTTAGAAGCGACCATGTTGCTTCATAGTCGGAGGAAGCCAATATACCTGGCTCAATGGTTGCTAATGACTCAAATTGCTTTAGCGATCCTGAGAGTTCAAATTGGCTCTTCCTTCCCTGCTCCTGTCAACTCAGATCAACTTATCTCTATTGACTCGGTATACCAGAAGTAGATACTTTATTTATGAAACTCGGAGGAATACTAAAATTCGGAGTCATTGCATTGGGAGTACTTATTGTTATTGGAATAATTATCGCTACCAATCAACCAGAGCCCCCTGAATCTACCCCAATACCTTTTCCAACACGACAACCAATAGAAGAGTCTGCGATACAAGCTGAACCAACGCCTACTCCAAAAGATATTTCATATACAACTATAAACAGAGGAACGCTTGGAACAGGAGCGGGCGGAATAGTTATCCCAATAGAATATCTCAACGAAGATGATATGGCGGCACTGGGAGAAAAATTGAAGGTCGAATACTCCAATGACAAAAACGTAAGCGTTCGGGTATTTACTGATAACCGTGCCTATGCACTATTCGACAAAATTGTCTCTCAAGAAGCTACGCCAGAGGAGGATGCTCTCTATACGAAAAACTTTGTTGGTTGGTACAAAAAGAATGGTAATAATGGCTTGCATGAGTTCGATACTTTCATCGACGGGGTTCTTGGAGAACATAAAACAATCACGTACTAATGACCACGCTTGTAAAGATTTCTTTAGTTGTAGTCGCACTATTTTTTACAGTTGGAGTAGTTGTCGCTGGTGTATCTTCTCTTAGTACTCCAGCCATACAGGGGTTGGACACATCGATACCTGAAGCAACACCAGTGACCAGTCAAGTAGATACATTAGAAGCTACTCCTGAAAATTCGCCTGAAGTTGAAGGGACAACTATCCAAGATGACTTGGTAAAAGTAGTTCGGGTTGTTGATGGAGATACGTTCGAGATCGAAGGCGGTGAAAAGATTCGTATGATCGGTATTGATACTCCAGAGACTGTTGATCCAAGAAAATCCGTTCAATGTTTTGGAAAAGAAGCATCAAACAAAACAAAAGAATTGCTCGAAGGAAAGACGGTCCGATTGGTGAAGGATGTGAGCGAGAGAGATAAATATCAGCGCCTGCTTCGGTATGTTTACGTTGGAGATATTTTTATAAATGATCTATTGGTCCGTGATGGATTCGCCAAGTCATCTTCGTATCCGCCTGATATAAAATTCCAGGAACAGTTCCGCCAATCTGAAGAGGTAGCGAGAAATGGCAAGGTTGGACTATGGTCCAGTTTGTGCGACACTCCTACAATTACACCAGTTCCCCAAACTCCCGTACCTCTGGTGCCTCAAGCGCAAAAGGCTCCCGCAACAACAAAGGCTCCAGTTGCAACCAAAGCTCCTACAAAAACCACTACATGTTCATCAAATATATATAACTGTTCTGATTTCTCAACCTGCTCAGAAGCTCAGGCTGTATTCAACCAATGTTCGACTGATGTCCACGGGTTAGATCGAGATAAGGATGGAATTCCTTGCGATACATTATGTCAGTAGATAAACTAGACAAGAATATTCAAGAAGCTTTTGTAAAATTTGAAACAGCCTTCAATAAAATACCTCATTCCCCCAAGGATCCAGGGGAGCTTAGCGATCTGCAAAGGATCGCAACCTTGCTAATGGTGAAAACAATGCGAACAACAAAAGCATTGTACGAGTTATGGCGTGCTGGAATGGCCGAAGACATGCAAACTTTATCACGAGGTGTTATTGAAACGTATGTAACGCTACGATTTCTCAAGGATCATGGTGATGAAGCAGACTCAAAAAGATTTCTAGCTCGTGGAGCAGTGAAAGTATGGAAACAGGCTGAGACAATGATTAGATTGTTTCCCAAGTCTCGGTCAGCAGAATCGTTGAAGCCGCAGTTGCATGAGTTACGGGAGCAAGGTCAACATGCCAAAGAAACATACTTGAAGGGAGAAGGAAGAGCACCTAAAATTTCTGATTGGGCTGATAACATTGGATTTCATGAATTTCAAGTAATTTATCCAGACTTTTCAGGGCATTCACACCCCGACGCAGCGTCTTCCAGTAGTTATATTCCACTAACAGAAGAGGGATGGGAGCCAAAGCTAGATGATCCAGATCATGAGTCTGCGGCGAACGTGGCTTCTCTATCACTAATGTTTATTGTCGAAGTCATTATTGATTATGCAAAAATAATGGAGCTTGAATATCCAGAGGATGATTTCAGAGAAGTATACGATGTGAGCAGAGAGCCAGCGGATCATAGTAAGGATCAACAGCCATAATATGAACGACTTCATCAAAGGTGTTGGAACCATAGCGCTCTGGGGAGCTGCTATTTTTGGATTTATCTGGATATTCGACAGTGACTCAGATAGTTCGTCAGGGAATTCATCTGTGAACCCTTATGTTGATGATTACTTTGCTGATTACGATCCGCCTGATCCTGATTTTGAAGATTACAAAGAATACATCGACGCTGATTCTGTAGAAGCTTGCTCCGATAGTGGTTGTTATGATCTGGACGCTGATGTGTCTGACGGTGAAGTGGACACCATCTACTTCAACAATGGCGGATACAGAGAACTCGACGCTGAATTTGATGAAGATGGTTATGGATACGGCACTGGTTCAAGAGGTGATGAGTGGGAGGTCCGTGTCAGTGAAGACGATATTGAAGAAGCCAAAGAGCGTTACATGGAGGATCAGGAGGATGAGTACTATGACGACTATGGAGAATATGACTACTACAGATAGTTCAACGATTCACTGCTGAATATTATAAACCACACAATTCTCGGAGATCATTCTTAGCAAGATATTTCCAAGTTCCTATTGTCAAAGGATCAAATGCTGGTTGCTCTTGAAGATGACTAAAAGTTTGTATAATTTCATCTGCTCTCGTTACTACCGCCGATAAAGATTCACAATACTCCTGTTTGTTTTTATGAATGTCATAAGAAAGACTGGCATTGTATAAATCTTGGCGTAGCATATCTACTCGAGCATCGTAAATTTTTATTTCTATAACGCTATTGTCTTGCAAGTCTGCCTGATCATCTGACTCTCGAAGATGCTCCGCATTCGATTGATGTGCAGCGACAAGATTATCGAGACGGTACAACTTGATGGAGGTCATGATGAGACCTATTGCAAGGATTATGACTACCATCCACAGCGGACCAATTATTTTTTCGGTTTTGGAAAAGTCTAAGCTCATGGTAAAAAATCAAGCAAAAGTATAAAGGCTACCCAAATGATCCATAACCCGATCAGGAGAAGCACTACAAGCCAAACAACAAGTACCGCTTTTTTTAACCACTCCATGGCTGCCATTTAGTGTGCAATGCTCTTAGCTTTATGGAAAGCCATAGCACCCTTCAAAGCTAATTCATTTTTCTTGTCGCTGCGGATCCGACTTT
>CAZSWB010000077.1:0-4505 GCA_964610675.1 uncultured Candidatus Saccharibacteria bacterium | reverse complement strand
ACAACTTTGGAAAGGTTTACAAATTGCATTAGGGTAGTTATATATTCGTTGATCTACCACTGGCGGCTTCTGATCTTTTTACACAAGTTGTCAGCGGCGGGTTCACTAAGGTAGTGAGCTGAGACGAAAGAAAAAGGGAGATAGGAATGGCAAGTTTACACAGCCGCATAGTATTCGGTAAGGAATTCACAACCAAAAAGGAATGGCGAAAAGCTATGTATGCATTGGTGCGACGTGCCAAAAGTTGGGTAATGCAATATTCGGACAAAGGATTTCCCGAGAACCCATTGAAGGCGAGGGAGGCCAACAAAGAGGCGCTGAAGATACTCGTGGCTCGCGAGCGACTTCGACAAAATGGTCTGAAGTTGAAGATCGACTTGTCGGACGGTGATGCGTGGAGGGAGCTGGATCCATGCATTCACTTGTTACCGCAAAAAATCTCAAGTAAATTCAGGCTCGGAGACTTTCGCCGACAGGTGAGAAAAGTGGCGAGGCAGCCGAATTAAAGGATTTACTTGAACGCACATTCATACATAAGACGCCGTTTGTTGGACACAAACGGCTCTTCTCTTCAATCCACCACTGGGGCGGATTGAAGTAGACGAAAAAAGGAGACGGAAAATGTCAAATTTAATTAATCGCATTCTTGGAGGCGAAGTGTTGCGGTGTCAGGCTACATGGGAAGCAGGGATATCCCTGGTTGGAATGGAGGCAAAGGTCTTAACGCAGATTCCGGTTGTTGACTTGATGGCGTTGAAAGACGTTATAAACAGGGCGCTCGAGTTACTTGTCTCGAAGACAAGGCTTGAAATTAATGCCGATGATCTTGGAATTAATTGTGAGGAAAATGGGTTTTGGCTTGAGATGAATGATGCCATTACCGATATGCATGCCTACATTGTGGCGCTTTGCGATCGGTTACCCGAAATCGATTTCGATGTGCAGCTACAGCGACGCTTGATAGAGTCGGATCTTCTAAGCGCCAGCGAGGAGCTCCTCGAAGAATGATCGTTCAAATCGAGTTCGTACGAGCGGACAACACCTCAAAAGGTTGTTGGCCGCTCTTTTTCTTTACATTTTCGGGATATTCTGTATTCTTTGGTACATATATTGGGCCTGAAGTGTAACGGTTTTGCATGTCTCCCTGTCACGGAGAAGGCAGCGGGTTCGACTCCCGTCAGGCCCGCTTCAATATCGATAGGCAAATTGTTCCGACATCCTGTATTATCTTATTATGACCGTTCGAATTTTTATTTTGGGAACACTGATAACAATAATTGTATCAAGTGGAATACTCGCACTAACTCTGTTTGGAATTAGTCCGAACTCTGCAGCCGCCTCATTCGCATTGATTTTAATTTTTCTCACGATGTTTTTAGCCGTATCTTCATTCGCAGCTCTGGCAGGGAATGGTGCTCGATCACTATTTTTACAAAATCAGCTTCCTGCGTACCGCTTGCGCCCCGCGTTGCGGCAAGGAGTATTTTTAGGAATGTTTACAGATCTCCTTCTTTTTTTACAATTACAGAGAATTCTTGTATGGTGGGTTGCAGCGATAATCATACTCCTTTTTATCGTAATTGAACTCGTATTCATATCGCATGACAAATATTCCGTCACAAATCACAGAGCTGGGGAAAAGAGCGCATAAGGAGCTTCAAGATGCTCAGGACGCGCCTGCATTGGAAGCATGGCGGGTGCTCTACATTGGTCGCAGCGGTAAGGTGCCGGAGCTGCTGCGTACGGTGAAGACGCTATCCGATTCCGAAAAAAGAATCGTGGGGAAAGCAGCGAATGCACTAAAGAGAGAGTTGGAAGAAGCGTACGAGGGGAAACAATCCGTTATCGCGGGCGTTTCTCTGAAGAGCCGATCAAGTACAGGCAATTATGGCGTTACCGGAAATGGGCATCTGCATCCGCTCACGCTGACGATGAATCGTATTATGGAAATATTTTCCGCGATTGGATTTGTCATTGCCGACGGTCCGGAAGTGGAAGAAGGGAGATATAATTTCGATGCGTTGAATATTCCGTTTAATCATCCGTCACGCGGAGAAGGGGATACGTTTTTAATTGATCCAAATAGTGTGGGAGGAGAGACGGATATCGTACTTCGTACTCAAACATCTCCGATGCAAATTCGTTCCGTACAAACAATGCACCTGAACCCTCCGTTTAAGGTTATTGCACCGGGAAGAGTATTTCGAAAAGAGAAAGTGGACGCTACGCACGAATCGACATTTTACCAATTTGAAGGACTGGGAATCAGCGAAACGATGTCAGTTGCCGATTTTAAAGGAATTATCGCGGAATTCTTTTCTTTGTTTTTTCAAAAAGAAGTGACTGTACGGTTGCGTCCCTCGTATTTTCCGTTTGTCGAACCTGGTTTTGAAGTGGATATGAGCTGCGTATTTTGTTCCGGCGGGTGCAAGGTTTGCAAGCATTCCGGTTGGATTGAAGTAATGGGCGCCGGCATGGTTCATCCGAACGTATTGAAATCTATGAATATTGACCCGGCAACGTATCATGGGTTCGCGTTCGGTGGAGCTGTGGATCGACTGACGATGATACGACACGGGATTAAGGATATTCGTATGTTTTGGAATCAGGATATACGGTTTCTCAAGCAGTTTTCGTAACGCTCTATGTTATTCTCTTACTACTTCCTTTCCCGGCTTGTACCCGAACTCACACTTTCTCCACAAGAGCTTGCTGAAGTGCTTACCATGCACAGTTTTGAAACAAATATCGATCGTACATATAAAATTGATCCAAATATTACGGTTGTGCGAATAGAAAAATTAGAGCTTCATCCGAACGCGGATCGGTTACGTCTTGCAACGGTGACAGACGGCACGTCTGAGATACGAGTCGTTTGCGGTGCCCCGAATATATCAGAAGGACAGATAGTCCCGTATGCTCCTCCCGGTTCAAAGGTGTATGACGAGCATGGAAAGCGATTTGTGTTACAAGAAGCAGTAATTCGCGGAGAGAAAAGTCCGGGGATGCTGAACTCCATACGGGAGCTGGGTATTTCGGATGATAATGGGGGAATCGTGATATTGCCTGTTGATTTGCCACTGGGGTCGAAGCTCGTTGAGCATATTCCAAGCGATACTCTGCTTTCAATCGATGTATTGCCAGACAGGGCGCATGATGCAAGTTCACATGTGGGAATAGCAAGAGAAATAGCGGCTCTTATTCGATCTAGTATACAAGAACCCGCTCTCGAAGCATCGGAAATATCATATATAGTTCGCGTTACGGGCATATCTGACATGGGTAGCATTGCGTTTCCGGAAGGATCGGAAGGGCGCAAGCCAATCTCCTTTGATCCTGATCGTCCGCGTCGTATAGCGGGAGTAGATATTTCACGTGACGTCGCAAAGGATATTCTCACTCGCGTGAGATGCACCATAGAAGAAGGAAGTGACACGTGGGCCGTTATTCCGCCGCCAGATCGGCTCGATATATCAGGTGAGCACGATCTGGTAGATGAAGTTATTCGGTTGTATGGACTGGATTCTATTCCGCCCGCAATGCTTAATGGCTCACAACCGTTACAGGTATCTGAGCGTGTGTATTGGACTAATCGGCTCCGGTATACGCTTGTTGCAGCCGGGTTCACGGAAACGTATAACTATTCATTTGAAGATGAACGATTTGCAGCATTGGTACAATCAGAAATACATCCGCACATTGAGCTGCTCAACCCCATGGCACCCGAACTGAAGAAGCTCCGATACTCGTTACTCCCGGGATTTATAGCAGGGATGATAAAAAATCGTGATGATATCCATCGCTGGTATAAAACAAAGGGTACTGCGCGAGAACATGCGCTATTTGAAATTGGCCGCGTGTACCATAGGGGAGATACTGGAGTGGTTCCCGGTGTAATTGAGCGCCCTGTCGTTGGAGGAGTTGCAGTTGGGGATGCGGCAACGTTGCAGGATATTACGGATCGCATTCGTGAGCTGTTTGAAATTGAAGGAGTAACCGCAAAGGAAGTTGCGACACCGTTTGCCTCTGTTCAATTTCTCGAGTACGCCGGAGAATTTTTCGGTATTACGTATGTATTGAGCGATGAGCTTCTGAAAAAAATGAAATACACGGTTCCCGTTGTCGCATTCGAGATTAGTATCAATGCGTTGCTTAATCATGCGCCGGAAGTGGAAATTCCCATAAAAAACTTAGATGAGATACGTAGAGAGCAGCTTCATCCTGTGCAATTTACTGAGCTTCCGAAATATCCGAGCGTGTTTCGGGATATTTCGTTACTTCTCGATTCGAAAGTGGGAATTGACGAAATAGAATCGGAAATTTGGAGAGTGGGCAAACAGATGGTTGTTGATGTTGATTTATTTGATGAATATCAGAAAGATCAGGATGCAAAAAAAGGTGTTGCGTTTCATATTGAGTATCGGCTGCCTGACAAAACACTGATCGATGCAGAAGTAGACGAAGTTCACAAAAAAATTGAGCATGCGTTAAAAAAAGAATTCGGA
>CAZSWB010000076.1:0-4632 GCA_964610675.1 uncultured Candidatus Saccharibacteria bacterium | reverse complement strand
TTGATGCGGCAGTAGTGCTCACAACTCCATGAAGAAAACCTTGCTGTTTCTCGGGCTCATTCTGGTTGCTCTGTTTGCCCACATGCTTGTGCAATACCGCTTGTTTTCTATCTTTCAGGCGATTATGGCCATTCCGCTCTTCATTATGGTAACCCAGCCGTTTCGAAAGTTTTTGGCGCTTTTCGCGTTTGTTGCCCTTGAGCTGTTTTCTTCCTTGCCTCCGGGCAGCATATTGCTCATGTTTGCAATTCCCTACCTGGTTCTTTTCGTTTGGAAAAAACTTCGGGTGGAGTTTTCTTGGAAGTTCCTGTTCGGCACGACGCTGATGGTAACCTTGCAAAGTCTTGCCCTGATCGGCATATTGGCGATTATGGATCCTTCGTTTGCATTGCAATTCCCATGGTCAATTATATTGATGCAAATTCTTGTAACGTCCCTGGGTTCGTTCATCCTCTCCTTTATATATACCGAATATGCGGATCGATTATGAAAGCTGACGTTACGCACCTCATCGATCATACCGGAAGAAAAAGTGCCGGTACGGTGAATCGCAGGTTCGGTATCCTGTACACTCTGCTTGTGATCGGAATGGGTGTTATTCTGTTTCGCGGCGCATACCTGCAAATCGTTCTAGGAAGCGATTTCAGGGAGAAGGCGGAAAAAAATCGCGTCGATGCCGTTACTCTGCTTGCTCCGCGGGGCATCATCTATGACAAGAATCATGTTCAGCTTACGGAAAACGTTTCCAGTACCGATCTTGTGTTCGATCCAAGAACGCTTCCGAAACAAGAGCATGAAGCATACCTGTTGGACCGCCTCATGGAGCTGCTCCCCGAAGTTTCGACGGAGAAGATACAAACCGCACTGGACCGCGCACGCACAACTCAAAAAGAGTCTCTCATCGTTAAAGCGATCGATCACGAGACGGTCTTGCGCATCGAGCAAGCCTCAAACGATATCCCGGGTGCAAAGCTTGTTTCTTCGCTCGTGCGAAAATATCCGTTTCGAGAAGCGCTGGTTCATGTGCTTGGATACACCAACTCCGTAACGGCGGATGAAATGGAATCCGACCCCTCCCTCATAGCAATCGACACAACCGGGAAACAGGGAATTGAAAAGAAGTACGATGCCGCGCTTCGCGGACAGCATGGAGTGGCATATACCGAAGTAACCGCATCGGGAAAAGAGACAACAAACCTCGGGGAAAAACCGTCATCTCCCGGCCAAGACATTACGCTTACCATCGACGTCACACTCCAAAAATTCATCTACGGCCTCTTCTCGGAACGAAACGCAAAAGCCAAGGAGGGGCAGGATGATCCGGTGCAAGGGTCTGCAATTGTACTGAATCCCAAGACCGGAGATGTATTGGCACTGGTAAACTTTCCGTCGTTTGATCCGAACGTGTTCTCTCAACCTGCGTTGCGACAGCATACGGAAGATATTTTTACCGATCCGCTCCAGCCTCTGTTTAACCGGGCGGTGGACGGCACGTATCCTTCGGGATCAACCATAAAGCCGTTTCTCGCAGCAGCGGCGCTCGAAGAAAACATCATCACGGAAACTACCACCGTTTATTCCACAGGAGCGGTGAATATCGGACCGTGGAGATTTGCGGATTGGAAAGCGGGCGGACACGGAATCACGGATGTCAAAAAAGCATTGGCGGAATCCGTAAACACCTTCTTCTATATGATTGCCGGGGGTATTGATGCCAGCCAAGGATTGGGAGTGGATCGAGCCACTTCGTATCTGAAAGAATTCGGATGGGCGTCGAAGACAGGTATCGACTTACCGTCGGAAGCTCCCGGCTTTCTTCCAAGTCCGGAATGGAAATTACGGACGACGGGACAGCCGTGGTATATCGGAGATACCTACCATCTGGGAATCGGACAGGGTAACGTGCTGGTAACGCCGCTGCAAATTGCGGTGGGTACTGCGGGAATCGCAAACAAAGATGCATGGTATGAGCCGCACTTTGTGGAAGGACCGGCAAAGAAACATGAGTTGCCCGTGTCCGAGCACAACATTCGCATCGTCCAAGAAGGAATGCGACAAGCGGTCGTGACGGGATCGGCCGCTTCACTGCAAACGCTCCCCATCCCAATCGCGGGAAAAACCGGAACGGCACAAATAGGGGGGAGCAACAAAACACACGCGTGGTTTACGAGTTTTGGGCCGTATGACGATCCGGAATTAGTTGTAACCGTACTGCTGGAGCGCGGCGGAGCCGGAGATGTGGACGCGGTTCCGCTGGCAAAGGAAATTTGGCAGTGGATAAGCGAGCAAGCTGTCAAAACCCCGTGACAAAATTGTTAATAAATGATGCTTGACCGTTTACCCCAGTTGGGTACACTGGGTCAATTCACTAAAATTTTTACCGTAATCTATGAAAGAACAATACATTACAAAAGAAGGAATGAGCGAATTGCAAGAACGCTTGCATTCACTGAAAACCGTACGACGACGAGAAATTGCGGACGCCATTCATACTGCGAAAGAACAAGGCGATCTATCTGAAAACGCAGAATATTCGAGCGCAAAAGACGAACAAACGCGCCTTGAGCAGGAAATAGCGGAACTGGAGACAACGCTCAAAAACGCGCACGTCGTTGCGAAGAAAAAAACGGATGTCGTGGGTATCGGAAATCTTGTATTGCTCTCGTGCGACGGAACGGACAAGGAATACCATGTGGTAGGATCAAACGAAGCGAACCCTTTAGATGGGAAAATTAGTAACGAGTCTCCCATGGGGCAAGCCCTGCTCGGCGCAAAGGTGGGGGAAACCGTTCATATCCCGGTTCCTGCCGGCACCAAAGAGTGCACGATCAAAAAGATAAGCTAACCCTTTGACGCAGCAAGAGGCGCTTTCCATTCTCAAAACCGGAGCGAATGTGTTTCTCACAGGAGAGCCAGGATCAGGGAAAACGCACACGATCAACGAATATATTCGGTATGTAATATCGCATAAAGTAGATGCTGCCATCACAGCATCTACGGGTATTGCCGCAACGCACATAGGCGGCATGACGATTCATTCCTGGAGCGGCATCGGCATAAAGGATAACCTTTCGAAATACGACATCGACGCCATCGCAACGCGCGAATACATTACGAAACGAATACGGCGTGCAAGCATTCTCATCATTGATGAGATTTCCATGCTTTCTGCCAACATGATCGGTATGATTGACGCGGTGTGTAAGGCGGTAAAGCATTCATCGGAGCCGTTCGGGGGCTTACAAACCATTCTGGTCGGAGACTTTTTCCAACTGCCTCCCGTACGTCGCACGTTGGAAGAATCTTCTTTCGCATACGACAGCCCTGCGTGGCGGGACGCAAACTTTATCACCTGCTATCTTACCGAGCAACATCGGCAAGACGACGCTCCGTTCTTGGAGCTTCTTTCCGCCATTCGCGGTAACTTTTTCGATGAACTTCATATGGAGCTGTTGCAGCAGCGAAAAACGGATGACATACACGCGCCGGAAAACATTCAGAAACTTTTTTCCCATAATGCCGATGTGGATCGGGTGAATACGAACATCCTACAAAAGCTTCCCGGAAAAGAATTGATTTTTCACATGAAAACAAGAGGGTCGAAGGCATTGATGGCGAGTTTGCAAAAAGGTTGTCTTTCTCCCGAAAAACTCGCGTTAAAGGTCAATGCGACCGTGATGTTTACGAAGAACAACCAGAAGGAGGGGTTTGTGAACGGAACACTTGGTGTTGTTGAAGGATTTAGTAAGCTGGACGGACAGCCGATCGTACGGACGAGGGAAGGACGAAGTATTCGCGTAGAGCCGATGGATTGGAGTGTAGAAGAGCAAGACAGGGTTCTCGCACGCGTAACGCAATTGCCGTTGCGGTTGGCGTGGGCGATAACGGTGCATAAGAGTCAGGGAATCAGCCTCGATGCCGCCGTGGTTGACCTGCGGCAGGTATTTGAATACGGGCAAGGATATGTTGCGCTCTCGCGCGTAAAGCGACTATCCGGCTTGCATATCTTAGGCTGGAATGAACGCGCATTTCATGTGCACCCCAAGGTTTTGGAGCAAGATGAGGCATTTCGAAACGGTTCGCAGAGCGCACAGACATATTTTTCTCAGATGGAAGCGAAAGAAATTCAAAAAATGCATACGAATTTTATGAAGGCGCGCGGAAGGAAGTAATCGTCATGTTCAGACTGTGCTATTTTTTATACGTAGTGGTATACTGTTTTTTACATCCGTGATCACTCTATACGCGGTTGGGTATATCGTTTCAGCCGAGAACCCGTAAAATAATGCTGGACGCATTCTTCTCGTTACGGATTGCCTTGAGTAAGCGTCTTAAGAAGAATGCGATATAACGTGTCTTTGAAATACAGAAAACCCTAACGGGTGCGGCTCTAGCATACAAAAAAGGACCTCAATTTCTTTAAGGCCCCCTTATGTTGGGCGCGATATTGCTTCGCGACCATTTACACTATATCACCACTAAGACACGTTAGTATTCCTACGGTGAATGAGCACATAAAGAACATATTCCAAACCGGTGAATTGGATGAAATTTCAGTTATTAGGAAATTCCGAATAACTGCCTCGGATGGAAAAGAGTACGAAACTAAGCACTATAATTTAGACGCCATTT
>CAZSWB010000075.1:0-4668 GCA_964610675.1 uncultured Candidatus Saccharibacteria bacterium | reverse complement strand
CGTTAGAAATCGTCATAAAACAACTTGAGCAAACCCTCATACATGTATGCAAATACACTATTCATCCGTGAGAATATTCAGGTTGTTTTGTTGCAGTGCCTAAGAAAGAGCCGAGATTGTTTTCCGAAGCCGTGATTTTTTCCGTGCCGCCTTATTCGGGTGGATGATATTGCGTCGAGCCGCTTTATCAAGAACGCTTTCTGCTTTCGTTAATTCTTGCAGTGCACTTTTCTGGTCTTTTGCGGCAACCGCTTCTCGAATGGCTTTCATTGCTGCTCTCATTTTCTGACGCCATGCGTCATTAATAGAACGTCGTCGTGCGTTGGTTCTGAGAGCTTTTTTTCCTGCATCTAGCTGTGGCATGGGCAAAGTATCGCAAAAGAGAGGGAGAATGTCAACCAAAGTCTTATGTAATTGCCCATTCTGTATGTTATCTCGACGAATTTTTTGCGCAATGAATAGCAGTATAACTTTCATCGAATATTGGAGAAAGATACTATAGTATAGTTTATAAAGAATATGCGTTTTATTAAAGTATACTTAACTTAACAAAAAGCATAGGAAATATCGCCTTATTTAAGCCAATTATGAATAGTGAATTATTAAGCTTTTCTGTATTTTACATTAATTTTTCGTGAGATTAAATTTTTGCTTCATTAATG
Source organism: uncultured Candidatus Saccharibacteria bacterium (assembly GCA_964610675.1). Classification (GTDB taxonomy): domain Bacteria; phylum Patescibacteriota; class Andersenbacteria; order UBA10190; family UBA10190; genus HO2-45-11b. The sequence goes on along the minus strand of CAZSWB010000075.1, from coordinate 4,006 downwards.
AGATCAATAGTAATTTTCATAGTGCGTAGAATGGGAAATTACTTAGGAACACCGCTTACTTTAAATGGTATTCTGTGTATACTGGCAGTATAACGAGGTCCGAGGACAGATCCCCGTGTGGGAGTGACCGCAAAGTCTTACTCGTCAACCTGACCGCCCACTAGCTGGGTGGTGATTTTTTGACAGATTATTTTCCAACGCTTTTCTGCCTTTGAAGTAATTCAACCGAGAATAGCGGGTTTAATAAAAAGGCGTCTATTCAATGGGGAATTACAAAGATCTTATTGGGTTGTATGGCAGGTGCGCTCGTTTTTCGAATTCCGATGCCAAAGAGCTTTGCATCTGCATTCAGCAGCGCAACGGGAGTATCAATTGGGGTATGCGCTTCGCACGCCACTTCCCTGCCTTGTATTAATTTTGCGACGTTGTCTTCGGAATATTGTATTGAAGGTATATGCGAGACAAGCTGCTCGGGCGGTATGAGGGCCGTTTCGAGGTCATTTGGAAGGTCGTGTAAGAAAGACGCTTTTTCGCTGATAAACGGTCCGATTGCAGTGCGTGCAAGAGACGAGCAATATGCGCCTGTGCCGAGTATTTCCCCTATGTCGCGAGCAATGGACCGTATATATGTGCCAGTGCTGCATGTGACCGAAATACGAAGCGTAGGATAGGTATATTCTTCAAGCGTGATCTCATGAATTGTAATCGGACGCGCGTTTCGCTCTACGCTCTTCCCTTCTCGTGCGTATTCATAAAGTTTCTTCCCTTTTACTTTAATCGCTGCGTACTGAGGCGGAATTTGTGTTGTTTGCTTCTTTATATCCTTCAAGGCATTGAGAACATGTGCTTTTAGTGGCTGCGTTGCTTCATCTGGACTCTGTTTGGAATGGAGGATATCTCCAGTGCTATCGTCCGTAGTACTCGTTGCTCCTAGAGTTATTTCCGCTCGATACGTTTTTGGTAAGAGATGAAGTTCATTTTGCAGTCTTGTGGCATATCCGAGCAAAAGCAGGAGTACTCCCGTTGCAAACGGATCCAACGTGCCGCTGTGTCCCCACTTTTGACCCGGAAAGCGTACGCGAAGGGCGCGGATAACATCAAAGGAAGTCATCCCCGCTTCTTTATGTATTAAGAGCGCACCGTTTTTCGGCGCTGTATTTTTCTTCATAGATTGGTTACGATACAGGAATTGAAAGTATTCAACAATTTTTTATCACTATTCTATGGCAAAATCAGCACTTATTACAGGTATAACGGGGCAAGATGGCTCATATCTCACGGAACTTCTTTTGGAAAAAGGATATACCGTACACGGCCTTGTTCAGAGGAGTGCGAACTATCAGTTTGAGAACATCGAACATCTACTCAAGGACATTCATGTTATAACCGGAGACCTGGCTGATTTTTCTTCGTTGGTGCGGGCGGTGAAAGAGAGTGCCCCGGATGAAATCTACAACTTGGCGGCGCAGTCGTTTGTAAAAGCGAGTTGGGATATACCCATTCTCACAGGTGATGTTACGGGCGTCGGTGTTTCTCGAGTGCTTGAAGCGATGCGTTTTGCTGCTCCGGAAGCTCGATTTTACCAGGCGAGCAGCAGTGAAATGTATGGAAAAGTATTGGAAACTCCTCAAAACGAGGATACGCCATTCTACCCTCGCAGCCCGTACGGAGTTTCGAAGGTGTATGGACATTACGCTACAGTGAATCATCGGGAGAGTTTTAATTTGTACGCTTGCTCAGGAATTTTGTTCAATCACGAAAGTCCTCGTCGTGGACGGGAATTTGTCACGCGAAAAATTGCTATTGGTGTTGCGCGGATTAAAAAGGGATTGGATACGCAACTAAAAATGGGAAATATTGATGCGAAGCGAGACTGGGGATTTGCGGGAGATTATGTTCGTGCGATGTGGTTGATGCTGCAACAGGACGAAGCGGAAGATTTTGTTGTCGGCACCGGGGAGACGCACAGCGTGAAGGAATTTCTTGAGCTTGCGTTTCGTCGCGTGGATCTCAATTGGCAAGACTACGTCGTGGAAGATCCAGAGTTTATGAGGCCAGCAGAAGTGGACTTGTTACTTGCTGACCCTGCAAAAGCCAAGGAAAAACTGGGGTGGGTTCCGGAGGTATCTTTTGAAGACTTGGTTGCCATGATGGTTGATGCCGAAATGAATACTCAGCATGTCTAATGGATCGGTTATCGTTACGGGAGGTGCCGGCTTTGTAGGGAAACACCTTATTACCGAGCTTCTCCGTCACAAATCGTTCTTGCGCATCGTAGTATTTGATACCGCAGTTGCGGGTCTACCGAAAGGAGTGGAAGGGTATGAAGTGGATATTACCGATGATACAACTTATGTAGAAATATTACGCGAGGTGCGACCTCAGTGGATCGTGCATTTGGCCGCAGTAAGTTCCGTAGGATTCTCGTTTGCACATAAGGATCTTACAAGAACAGTAAATGTGGTCGCAACGGAAACGTTGCTGCAACGCGCGATCGCAGAAGATAGTAGTGTGAAATTTTTAGTTGTCAGTAGTGCTGATATATACGGAATCGTGGATCCTATTTCCCTTCCTGAACTTCCGTTATCGATGGCTCGCCCGACGAATCCATACGGGCAAAGCAAATTGGAAATGGAGCAGATGATTGAGAAGAAATATAACGAATATTGCATTCGGGTACGTCCGTTTCCCCATATCGGTCCCGGGCAAGGTACGGGCTTTGTTACAGCAGATTTCGCATCGCAAATTGCCGCAATTGAGCGAGGAGAAGCGCAGCCTGAAATCCTTGTGGGAAATCTCGAGGCGAAGCGAGATTTTACGGACGTGCGTGATGTCGTGCGCGCATACCACCTGCTGCTGTCTTCTGGAACGTTGGGAGAGGTGTATCATGTTGCAAGCGGTCGTGCGCACAGCGTGCAATCCGTTCTTGATACGCTTCTTGCAATGAGCGATGTCGATATTCGCATCAAGCAAGATCCTGATCGGATGAGACCTTCTGATAACCCAGTATTGATTGGCGCGATTGATAAGATACGTGATGCGACGAATTGGAAGCCGGAGATTCCATTAGAGGAATCGCTTACTGATATTCTGCATGACTGGAGAAATCGGGTGTAACCTTTAATTGTTATCGCGCGGTATACAGCGTATACGGCCCGTAGGTCGCGAGCGCTTGCCAGGAAGGTCGGATGACAAGTGTCGGCACTGCTGATTGCTCCTGGGGCCCTACAAGGATGTATTTTGGCATCTCACCCGCAACGCGATCGTTTGTACCTGCAAAATAGGTTTTAATCTCTTGTTCACGCTCCCAAGGAGAACCCCCGTGACTCCAGATATGCGCCGCGTATCCGAGGAACAGTGTTTTGCCGGCCAATACGGCAGGTGAATTGTGGACAGATGCCGTAAGCACAGGCGTTCCAGCCGGGATATGCGTTCGCATTGCTTGTGCGATGCGTGTCGCATTGGCGTCCCATTCTTGCCAAGTACGTGCAGTCGGCATTGCCAGTTTGTAGATATCCAGAACGCCCGCAAATATGTGGATGAAGACGAGGGCGACGACGGCCATCTTCAGAAGCGGTGAAGAATGGTTTCTTAAGATGTGCGCAAACGCCCATGTAACGAGGGGAAGAATGAATAAGAGCCAGAATACGAACAGCTTGAAGTTATCCCATGCCCAGGGTGCAAAAAGGAATACGTTTGCCAAGACGAACAGGAATGTACCGGCAAGCGCGAGTGTTTTTGCTTCTTTTGGCGCTCTGAAAAAGAACGCGGCAATGCTTACCGGAATGTACGTTCCCGTATTCATGATCCAATAGAGGATTTTGTTTCGCGTTCCCGCCATCCAAAATGGTTCGAATCGGAAAAAAGATCCTGAAGTAGCGCTTCCTTGTGCGTAGAAGAACAACTCGGGTATTCCAATACTTAAGGCCGGAACAAAAAAAGAAATCCATCGTTTTTTCTTCGGATACGCGATTATCATCGCGATAACTGCGGCAGCAAGCGCTAT
>CAZSWB010000074.1:0-4681 GCA_964610675.1 uncultured Candidatus Saccharibacteria bacterium | reverse complement strand
CGGACGCGGACAAGATTTAATGATGGATTCTCCCGCGCCGGTTGATGCATCGTTGCTCCGTGATTTGCATATCAAGCTGGATGTGGAAGAATAAGGGGATGCAGATGATTCAAAAAATTCTCATTTCAATCCTTCTACTGCTATCGGGAGTACTCGTGGGGCGATACACCGCGCCTGTGGAATACCCTCCGGAAATCATTGCTGGAGAGCAGGCATTTCGATCCTCACCGTTTTGGGAGACGTGGAATGTACTTAACGAGCATTATCTCGGCACGCTTGATCCCAAAGAGCTCTCGTACGGTGCAATACAGGGAATGGTGCGCGCTTCGGGTGATCCATATACGGCATTTTCCGACCCGGAGTCGACGAAACAATTTAAAGATACACTGAAAGGAAGTTTTTCCGGTATTGGCGCGGAGATGGGGGTAAAAAGCGGGCTCGTGGTGGTAATCGCTCCGCTGGCAGGATCTCCCGCAGAGAAAGCTGGCGTGCAGGCTGGCGATATCGTAGTTGCGGTTGACAAGAAGAATATTACGGAAGATATGACGCTCGATGAAGTCGTACGAATGATTCGCGGGCCGAAAGGGGAAGTAGTTGAGCTTACGGTATATCATCAGGACGCACAAGCTACGACGGATATTACTATCGTTCGAGACGATATCGACGTGCAAAGTATCAAATCGGAAATCATTGATGGAATTCTCCACGTTTCCATTCTTAACTTTAACGGAGATACGTCGGTAAAATTCAGACAAGCCATCCGAGAAGCGAGGCAGAAGAATGTTGAAGGAATCGTTCTTGATGTGCGAAACAATCCGGGAGGATATCTTGATTCAGCGGTGAGCATATCCTCGGAGTTTCTTAATCCCGGCATGCCGGTGGTAATCGAGAGAGGAAAGAAAGAAAAGACGCACGAATCGAGCGGAAGTGGAATTGTTCGAGGACTCCCTGTCGTTGTACTTATTAACCACAGCAGCGCATCCGCGTCCGAGATTGTTGCGGGAGCGCTTCAAGATAACCTTAATGCGAAAGTAATCGGTACGAAATCGTTCGGGAAGGGCTCTGTTCAGGAAGTTATTGATTTAAGCGATGGATCGAGCCTTCGCGTCACGATTGCCAAGTGGTTTACTCCGAGCGGCCGCTCCATTAACGAACATGGTATCGAGCCTTCCATTACCGTTGAAGATGACAAAGACACTCCTGAGGACGAACAACTTGCAAGAGCCTTGGAAGAGGTGAGAAAATAACGGTATGGCTGCTACACTGCAAGTATTACTCTTAGAAGATACCGAAGCGCTTGGGCGCGCGGGGGACATCGTGAGTGTTTCGGAAGGATACGCTCGCAACTTTTTGTTTCCGAACGGACGCGCGGCGCTTGCAACCAAGCAAGTACAAGAAAAAAGAAACGCGAAGGATTCTGCCGCAAAGAAGCGTGCGGAAGAGGAACTGCGCGCGTACCAGGAAATTGCGGAAAAATTGGATAACACGGAAATCAACATTTCCGCAAAGGTTCGGGATGAAGAAAACTTATTTGGAAGCATTACCGCCAAAACCATTGTCGAGCGGTTGCATACGGATTCTAACGTATCTGTGCCGCTTCGAAATGTAAAAGGTCCGTTTCCGATTAAAAAATTGGGCACGTATGAGGCGGTGGTACAACTTGGTCAAGGAGTCGAGTGTCGTGTTGCCGTAGTTGTTACTCCCGATGCCTAAAAAACCAAAATACATATTTGTGACGGGCGGAGTTCTTTCCGGGCTTGGGAAAGGTATCACTGCGGCGTCGATAGGGAATATTCTCAAGGACAGAGGACTTTCTGTGAATATGCAAAAATTCGATCAATACATTAACGTTGATGCGGGTACCTTAAATCCCGCCGAGCATGGAGAAGTGTTCGTAACGGATGATGGAAGCGAAGCGGATCTCGATCTGGGGCATTACGAACGGTTCCTGTCGCAAAACGTATCAGGAGACGCGTCCGTTATGACCGGAGAAATATACCTTGAGGTTATTAACAAAGAACGAAGAGGAGAATACCTTGGGAAAACCGTGCAAGTTATTCCGCACGTCACCGAAGAAGTAAAGCGCAGGGCGCGCAAATGTGCGACCGCCGGTGATTTTGATGTGCATATTGTGGAAATCGGCGGAACGGTGGGTGATAACGAAGGATTTCACTTCTTGGAAGCGGCGCGGCAAATGGGAATTGAGGAAGGACATGAAAACGTTCTGTATGTACACGTCGTATTTTTACCGTACTTGAAGGCGTCCGATGAAGTGAAAACAAAACCCGCGCAAAATAGCGTACGGGAATTGCGTAGCATTGGCATTCAGCCCGATGTTTTGATTGCGCGCACGGACCATGAAATAGGGGAGAGCGATATCGCCAAAATGTCGTTGTATACGAATGTGGTAAAGGAAGCGATATTGCCGCTTGTCACGGTGAAGAGCGTATACGAGGTTCCCCTCATTATGGAAGAGCATCATTTGGATGATGTCATCATGAAAAAACTGGGCATGAAAAACGGAAAACGCATGAGCGATGCATGGCAAAAACTTGTAGCTACCATCGCAAAGGATAAGCCGAGTATGCCAATTGCGATTGTAGGGAAATACATCACCATGTTGGATACGTATGCAAGTATGGTGGAAGCGTTAAGAGCGGCATGCTGGCACAATGGGTACAACAGCGAACTGATTTGGATAGATGCCGAAACGCTGGAAAAGAAAGATCCGGAAGCCTTGTCTGCGCTGAAACGTGCGAAGGGTATCGTCGTGCCGGGGGGTTTTGGTGTGCGTGGTACAGAAGGAAAAATTCAGGCGATTCAATATGCCAGAGAAAACAATATTCCATATCTCGGGTTATGCCTTGGCATGCAACTTGCGGTGGTAGAATTCGCGCGGAATGTGGTGGGTATTACGGAAGCTACGAGCCAGGAATTTGACGCGGATGCGAAGCACGCGGTAGTGCATATTATGGACAGTCAGAAAACGGTAACCGACAAAGGCGGCACTATGCGCTTGGGCGGTTGGGATTGCGTGCTCACAGAGGGTACGAAAAGTTACGACGCGTACGGTAGCGCGGATATTCGGGAACGACACAGGCATCGCTATGAGTTTAATAACGAGTATCGCGAGCAGCTTACAAAAGCAGGCCTTGTTATTGCCGGTACAACGCCAGATGAAACATTGGTTGAGATTATAGAGTTGAAAGACCACCCGTGGTTTGTTGCGGTACAATTTCACCCGGAATTTACGTCACGGCCACTCGGCGGTCATCCGCTGTTTAATGCGTTTATTAAAGCGGCGGGGAAGTAGGGGGTCAGTGGAGATGGGTTAAGAATAGTGGGGTATGGGTGTAAAATGGCGTAAAACTGCCTCATTATGTCCAGTTTTACCCCGATTCTCCTAAACCATTGACAAGAATACCAGAAAGTGCTATAATGGAGTTAGGTTAGTACGCACCTTTTATTACCAAGTTCCGCTCTACGTCCGTAGCGCATTTCTCTGTTTCCTGTTTTGAGGAGAAGAACACTCATGACCGTTACCTCAAGTCGCGACCAATTAGTTGCCCTCATCGGTGAATTATCCGATGAACAAGTGGATGCACTGACACCTCTCATAACCGATTTGGTTGAGGTTTTCAGGATCGAGGAAGGTCTTGCACAAGTAGATCGCGATGAGCTCCGGGAGCACCTGGATTTAACGCGTCTCTTGAACGATCCTACTATCACCCCTCTTCCCGGCATTGAGTTGCCTGGACCAGAAGTTGATCTGGAAGCTCGCAAGGCAGCGGGCGGGTATGATTGGAAGAATGACAACATGACGTCTGATCGTTACCCTCTCACTTTGCCGGCTGGTCCTCAAAGCCTCGTTCTCGCTCAATTCGACGTTGATGTTGAAAGTGACGAGGTGGAGGAATGGGCAAAGGCACATGGCTACGAACTCGCTCTCATCGACGACCTCCTGGGCGTCGGAAGTCACAGTGAGTACCGAGAGCGTCAACGGAAGTTTCCCATCGTTGCTCTCGGGTCTTCCGCTGTCATCCGTGGCTACCGGCACGTGCCTTATCTGTACGGGGACGATTCGGGGCGCTACCTGAACCTGCATTACTGGGGCCGTGATTGGGATTCGCGCTGTCGTTTTCTTCTTCGCAAGGTATCTCCGCCCTCGACCCCTCTGTCACTTGGCGCCTAGATGCCCATAGACCCTTGGAACTTGAACCCTTCGTTGCATTAGCTCCTGTAGTAAACAAAACATGTTTATTGCAGGAGTTTTTTCTTATTTAAAAATCATATTCTTGTACATTCGAACCTTATCAACAAAAATTCCCGGCACACGAACCGGGAATTCTAGACGAAGATAGCTATACTGTTTACCGTACGTGTACGAACGTAGCTTGCTTGAGCGAGCCGTTAAATCTCGTAACCTTCTTTTTTGAGAACGCTACCTTACCGTCCATAACCGCGTACAACGTATCGTCTTCTCCGCGACGCACGTTATCACCGGGACGGTATTTGGTTCCGCGTTGTCTAATAATTATATTACCTGCTTTTACCGCTTGATCGCCGAAAATTTTAACACCCAGGCGCTTGGACTCTGAATCGCGCCCCAGTTGTGTAGATCCGGCTGCTTTCTTATGTGCCATAGGAATTGCTAAAAAATTAACGTACGCTCCAAAGGGTC
>CAZSWB010000073.1:0-4705 GCA_964610675.1 uncultured Candidatus Saccharibacteria bacterium | reverse complement strand
GGGCAGAACGGTTCCGGAAAGACAACGTTGTTAAAATTGATGATTGGATTACTCGAGCCGGATAGCGGAACCATTTCCAGACTTACGAGACATCTGGTAGGGTATGTACCTCAAAAAAGCACGCAAGCGGACCAATTCTTTCCTATGAGCTGCGAAGAGTTGGTATTGCAAGGAAGAGTGGCAAAAGCAGGGTTGGGGCGATTTCTTACTGCAAAGGATTATGCGATCGCAGAAACTGCGCTTGCTTCGGTAGGCATGCGCGAATACAAAGATCGTCTGATGGCTGAACTTTCCGGAGGCCAGCAGCAGCGGGTGTATATCGCGCGTGCGCTTGCTTCGGAGCCGAAACTTCTCATATTGGACGAGCCGACGGTTGGAATTGATGATGCGTCACAGGAAGAATTTTACACATTGCTTGCAAAGCTGAAAAAAGAAAACAACCTTGCGATTATGATCGTGACGCATGATATTGAGGTGGTGCTCCAGGAGGTTGATAGCGTGCTGTGTATGAATAACAAGCTCATATACCATGGGAAGCCGGAACATTTTTTCGAAGGAAAGTATACGCAGCAAATGTATGGTCCCGGAAAACAACTCATTCATCATAAACACTGATGCCTATGCTTGAAATTTTTGAATATTCATTTATGATCCGAGCGTTTTTAGCGGGAGCGGTGATCGGTCTGCTTGCTCCGCTCATCGGCACCTTTCTCGTTGCGCGGCGGTATTCTCTTATCGCGGACAGTCTTGCGCATGTATCTTTGGCGGGTGTCGCCATCGGCCTTATCGTCGGCATATATCCCGTATATACCGCACTCGTTATTACGGTGATCGCCGCACTGCTCATCGAGCAGTTGCGAACAAGCAAGTTTATTTCCGGGGAAGCGGCGCTGGCTATTTTCTTGTCGGGCGGTCTTGCGGTTGCGATCACGCTGATCGGGCTTGCAAAGGGGTTTACGGTCGATTTGTTTTCGTACTTGTTCGGAAGCATTACGACCGTGCAGGATTTGGATGTCACCATTATCGCCATTGTGGGAGTGGTCGTGGGCGCAATCCTTGTCGTGTTGTACAAAGAGCTCTTCTTTCTTTCGTTCGATGAAGAGGTTGCAATCGTACAGGGAATTTCCGCAAAAGTGCTCAACGGAGTTTTGATGATTATGACCGCCGTTACGGTGACACTTTCCATGCGGATTGTCGGCGCGCTGCTTGTCGGAGCGCTCATGGTGATACCCGTCATTGCCGCAATGCATATTGCACGAAGTTTTCGCGCTACTATTTTCTATGCGGTAGGTATCGGATTTGCATCGGTATGGATCGGACTGTTTGCTGCGTATTACTTGAATATTCCGGCGGGGGGCGCAATCGTGCTGACCTCGCTCCTCTTCCTTATTGCATCGCTTACGCGTTCGTCCTGGTACGCGAAATAGGGCCGTGCTATATGAAAAGAAGAAACTATGGCGACCAAGGCAATTTGAAGTACTATTAGGGAGTAAGAGAAAAACTTTTACTTGACTTACAGTCCAATTTGGCTGTATATTGTAAATATACACCTCGGCGAAGGCTCACCCGTTTCGGTGAAGATTGGTCCCGCAAGGGAATAGCCGAGGTTTTTTAGTGGGCAATTTCCCGCAAATACTCCAGCTGCTTAGCTTGGTTTACCACCCGCTTCGGCTCACTATTTCCCTCAATTGCTGCCCGCCCACAGCCCGCCCATCGGTCCGCCAAACGAATAAGTGGTTCACTCTCATCCCGTCGCATTTTGACCAAACCCAACGATATACCCTCAACTCGCAAGGCATTGGTCAGCTCCTTGGATTTCTTACGGTCTATGCCATCAACATATACTTTGGTTTTGTAGGTTCCTTCTGCCTTGGCTTTGATGGCTTTCGCTACCAGATCCAGTAATGGGAAAAAATACGGAATTGGCTTCTCATAGGAGCTGTAAAATAAATCTCCTTTGGCGATGCCCTGGTCCAACACGATTTGCAAAAATTTCATCCTCCTATCGTGGCTGGCATTGTTCCATTTACTGATACCGATACCAGAGGTTTGCTCGGCATCAATGAGCTGCTGGCGTAGTCGACTTTGCTCTTCCTCGCTAACTATTGCTACCACTATAAACACATTGGACCGTGCGTCCTGTCCCGTCTCGTCTACATAGCAGTAGAGCTTTTGCATCTACCTATTGTACCCCAGGGAATTCGGTAACCGCCATGAGAATAAACATCTTTTCCTTGTTGCGGCGCATCGCCATTCTTTCCGAAGGCGCTCATTTCCGCTACAATTATATCCATGGACACTGGATTATTGATGGTTCTGGTAGCAGCAGTAGTGTGTTTTTTCATATTGAGTCTGGTGTTGGAACACCATTGGAGAAAGCATGTTCGTAATACAAGACTGCTCTTTCTCGTTCGTTTCTGTTATTATGGCGGATCATTCCTCTTTTTGCTTGCGATGATCATCGCGCTGTTTGCCATTCTATGATTGTGCTGCAACCGGGAGAGAAAATTCTCATGGAAGTGCGCAAGCACTGGATCATTATCGTTACGCATGCAATGGTGATGTTCGTACTGGCACTTATTCCGCTTTTCGTAGCCCCGTTTGCGGTACCCATATTCGTTGCGGATGTCGCGTTGAGCACGTATCTTTTTTTCGGAGCCGCTTGGTTGTGGTTCGTATGGGCGATGTTTTTCGTCATGTGGACGAATTACTATCTTGACGTTCTGGTTATTACGAACAAGCGCATTATTGATATCGAGCAATTTGTGCTCTTTGCCCGCGACGAGGTGATCGTACCGCTGGATCATATCGAGGATATAAAAATTGAAGTTATTGGGTTTTTGGCAACCATATTGCACTTTGGAGACGTGCACATTCAAACCGCCGGAACGGCGCGGGAGACGGTGGCTGAAAGCATTATGCGGCCGACAACGGCGCACGCGTGTATTTCGCACGCGATTGAAGATCAGAAAGCGCTTGAGGTATAGCCGCCCTATGACCTGGGTTATTTATGCAGTGCTTTCCGCCCTTTTCGCTTCACTGGTCGCCATATTCGGAAAAATCGGGATTACCGGAGTAGATAGTAATCTTGCCGTTGCTATTCGAACCGTCGTCATCGTGTTTTTTGCGTGGATGATTGTCTGGTTTCAGGGGAACGCAGGTGATATTTCGAAGATTTCCAAGTATTCGATGACTTTTATTATCCTGTCCGCAGTCGCAACCGGACTTTCGTGGCTGTTCTACTACAAGGCGCTGCAGCTCGGGGAAGCGTCTCGGGTAGCTCCGATTGATAAGCTGAGCGTGTTGTTTACCATACTGCTCGCTTTCGTCTTCTTGAGTGAAAAGCCAACATTCGGAAACGTTTTGGGGGGAACGCTGGTTACGATCGGCGTACTGGTAACGGTGATGGTAAAATAACATTGACAATCGAAGTTCTGCATGTCAAGGTTGTAGCTGGTAGTTTTGTTCTCTTTAGTAGATACGTACCGGAGGTTCTGACAAGGTGTTGGAACAGAGAGTACGTGTAACCTATGAAAGGTTGGTAGATATGGAGTCGGAGTTGGTTTGTAAGCAGGACAGTGAAGTAACGAAATTGGTTATGCGTCTGCGCGATACGTTGGTAGAGTATGGCGGTACGGATAAGGACTTGGCCTTTCTCAATAACGATCGACAGCAGCAGGTCGTTATTGACAAAGCGGTTTCTGCCGCGCTGAGGTGCGGACGTGCGATGCAGACTCGTCAGATAACATACGTCGATTATGAGCAGTCGTTCGAAACGATGAGTAGACTAAACGGTCGTCGCAAGGTAATCCATAAGGACGTTTTGGCGGCGCGCTTTCCATTTCGAAGAAAAGGCAAATTTTGCCTCCGTACGGTATTGTATCCCGTCACCGGAAGAATGCCGACCGATGAGATCTCGCAAGAGATGAAGTTCTTCGGTTTGCGTCCGGCGACGATGGCAGAACTTTTTGCGTATGGTGCATGCTGTAGATTGCCTATGCAAGACGTGGTTGTTGCGCTTGGCGAAGTATGGGAAGACACCAATATAAATATCCAGGGTGTTGGATATTTGGAGTACTGGAAGCGTGTTCAGGGTTTATACGTAGGCATACGACACGTGAAGCAGCACCTCAATGCACATCATGCGTGTTTGGGAATTGTCGAGTAGCATGCTCTATAATCTCGCGATCGTCTTCGGACTTTCGCGAGTTTTTTTATTTCCTCGTTTCGTGCATACTTATCATATGTATGAAACATGATAACGAACTTGATCCGGAACTGTATCGCGTCGCCCGAGAGAAGGGAACGGAAGCGCCGTTTACCGGAAAGTATGTTAATGAGCACACGAAGGGAATGTATGTGTGTGCGGTATGCGGCACCGAACTGTTTTCGTCCGATACAAAGTTCGATTCCGGTACGGGATGGCCGAGTTTTACCGAACCGAAAAATATGGAGCATATTACACTGCGAGAAGATACCGATCTTGGCATGACCCGAACGGAAGTTGCCTGCAAGAAGTGCGGAGCTCATTTGGGTCATGTGTTTGACGACGGTCCGACTAAAGCAGGTGGGAAACGATATTGCATCAATTCCGTATGTTTGGATTTGAAAGAAACGTGATATACTTGTTGCAGCTATCATCATTAACGCAAAGGAGGTGAGTCGTATATGAACATCAAAACAATCGTAGCAAGTATCTCCTCTC
>CAZSWB010000072.1:457-4715 GCA_964610675.1 uncultured Candidatus Saccharibacteria bacterium | reverse complement strand
ATATGGTTCTCCGCCTGCTGAATGACAACATACAACACGAGTGCAAATATTCCAAGGGTAAGTGATTGCGAGAGCGCGATTGCCGTACCGATAACACCGGCAATCAGAGGCCCGATTACCGGAAGCACTTCAAGTAATCCCGCAATGAGTCCCAAGGTAAACGCGTACTTCACGCCGATAAGCCAAAGCCCAAGCCCCACCGAAACTCCGATAACGACACCGAGAAACAATTGTGCAAGCACCCACTTACCGAGCTTTAACTGAATGCGATCGATCATCAGCTCTACATATGCCATGTGCTGGCGAGGAACTACAAACCGAAAGAGTTTCTTGAGCGCATCTTCTTCCATGACAAGATACAACGCAATAATCAACACGAATATCAAAGAAAGCACACCGGAGAATATCGATCGAGTCTGCTGAAAGATTGCCGTACTGAAATTCGACAAATTATCCCCTACGGAACTTAACCCCTGCTGCAATTGAGGAACCGAAGACTCAATATCCAAACCGGGAATTGTGCCGATTTTCTCTTCAATACTGCGAATAACATAAGGTATTTGAGATGAGAGCTGAATGGTTTCCTGAGCAAAAATAGGGAGTACGAGTGTGACCGCCATGGCAAGAATGCCAATAAATGACAAGTATACGGTTACGACAGAAACTCCTCTGGGTATTCCATAGGTACGAAGCTTCTGCGCAAGCGGCTCAATGGCGCTTGCGATAATAACGGCGCCAATAAGCATGAGCAGCACGTCGCGCAATACAAACAAGGACCAGAAGAGGATTCCGAATAAAATGACACGAAGAATGGTCGACGAAGAAATGTCAATCAGCGTGCTTTGCGCCATAGGGAAATCATACGCCTATCCAAGCAGCTTCTCAAATGCTTTGGAAGATTTCTGCGGACCAAGCAGCGCAACCGCCCGTTTGCCGCGTGGCAAGATTTCCCGTGCAAGCGCTTGTATATCATCCACGCTTACGGCATCTATTTCTTTCATTATTTCAAACGGCTTCAACACTTCTTTTTCCGTCAACTCCTGAACGCTCGCAAATAATGCAAGCGCATTGGTTTCTTCCAAATCCAATACCATATTCCCACGAGCCATCTGCTTCACCTTCAGAAGCTCTTCTTCCGACACGGGCTCCTCCATAATTCGATCATACTCGCTCAAAATAATCTTCAAAGCATCTCCCGCTTTTTCCGTCCGTACTCCCGTTTGGGTAACGAAGCTTCCCGTATCCGTGTATGAATCCGATGACGTACGTACCATATACGCAAGTCCGTTTCGCTCACGGACGTTTAAAAACAACCTGCTGCTCATTCCACCGCCCAATATCGCGGCTAACAATCCTGCTGCATATTTGCGCGGATCCGTAGACGACACGCCGGGTACGCCTACCATCATGTGAGTCTGATCAAGATTCTTTCGGTACTCGTGGACGAATTTCTGCGCCGGTAATTTTTTAGGAGCATTCTTCGGATTCGTTTCGTCGCCAACCGCGAGAGATGCAAACAGCTTCGCAAGCAGTGTCTGCGTTTTTTTGACGTCCACATTGCCGGCAACGACCACGATGGCGTTTCCCGTATGATAATGAGACTTTACGTATCCAAGAAAATCTTTGCGCTGCATCGCTCCTACTGTCTCCTTGGATCCATCAACCCGCTTCCCGAGCGGATGTTCGCCAAACATCGCCTTCTGCCAAAGATTGTGAATATGCCGCATGGGATTATCGGTATACATCTTGATTTCTTCTTGAATGACACCGCGCTCCCGTTCAATTTCCTCAAGCGGAAACAAAGGCCGCAATAAAATATCGGATACCACATCCGCTCCTCGCTCCAGGTGTTCCGAAGCGATTTTGACATAATAGCCGGTAAATTCTTCTGTCGTGAACGCATTGAATTCACCACCTACGTTATCAATCGCCTCCGCAATCTCTTTCGTTGTCGGACGATTCTCCGTGCCTTTAAAAAACATATGTTCAAGAAAGTGCGATAAGCCGGACTGCCGAGGAGTCTCATATCTGGATCCCACTCCGATGAGTATTAATATGGTGGCGGACGCCATTTCAGCGCGCGGTAAAATGATTGTTCTCAAGCCCGAAGGCAACGTTTTTTGATGTAATGGAAATTGTGACATGGATATACTGTACGGGGTTTGTTCGTATGGAGTCAAATGGGAGTCTTTTCTATCGTCGCTTACCACGCGTTGTGATATGCACCGATAGAAAAAGGAGAGTGCAGCTTGTATGAGCTGTGCTCTCCTTGAATGTTCGCGTATCTAGCGACAATCCCTTAGTCGTCTTGTTCCGCGTCGTCGCCGTGTATGGGGTTTATCGTGAATAAACCCGAAGTTCCCCCAAGAAAACCCATGGCGATCTGGGCTGCCGCTGCATGGTGAAGCCTGTTGGAAACCTTGCACAGAAACTGGAACAAAAACGCCGCCCGCTCCTCATGGCTTTCGATCTGTTCCAGGATCCGCGCCATAGCAACCGCAAGTTCGATAGTCGCGAATCCTCCGGATTGCTCCACGCGATTAAAGAGCGCAATCTTGTCGAGGATGCCGTCTTGAGCATCGTCGTACACGACCAGCGGTTGAACTATAGTCAGTCCGTTCGGCAATTGCGCGTAGGGCACGGCTTTCTGATCAAGCAGAATACCAAGTGCCACTACTCGATCCGTTCCCTCACATAGTGTTAGCGCATCCCACAACATGTCTGCCGTGTTTTCCAGGCTTGCATTATTGCGAATAGCTGATCGAGACCAACCCCCAACCATCTCATGCACCCGCTCGGCAATCGCTTTCCATTCCTCGTGCCCGATTGTGTTGGACAGCGGTTTTTTGTGTTTCCTATGATTCCGAGCGCCGTGGATAGAAAGAATTAACCGAAAAAGCTGCTTTTGCTCTTCCAGGTTAGCGCCTTCGATGCTAGCGAGGTATTCCAATGCCGCATCGTCGCTTGTGTGATAGCGCGTAGCCGCAATTTCCTTGATTTTCTCACGCCGCTCTTCGAAACTGCATTGTTGTACCATCGTATTCAGCCTTCCCTATTGAGTACCGGAATTGATTGGCCAACTTCACATGAAAGTCGGCAACGAATATAGTTAAAACAGGATTGTAAGCCTGATTAACACCTATTTACTTGGAAATGAACAATACGCGCTATCCTAGCAAATTATCTCCTTCCCGTCAAATTCATTTTCTTGAATCCTTCATCGAGATTGCCGTATTTTTGCCGCTGCACGACGAGCCATTTCTCTTGTTATTTCAGGACGCTCTGTCTTCATATTACGAAAAATGATCGTTTCCAATTCCTGTAAACTTGGCCAAGCGGGTTTCTTCTTTTTTTGAGCTATTTTAGTCATATGTACCTTGCTGTATAAATCATATACCTTTACCCCTGATTTTCGTCGAATTTTTATCTCTACCCGAACTTTTCCTTGAGGTAGTCCGGCAATACGTCAATTGCAATTCGCTCCTGCGTCATACTGTCGCGCTCCCGAACGGTCACCGCCTTGTCTTCCAAGCTATCGTAATCAACCGTTACGCAGTACGGCGTTCCAATTTCATCTTGCCTCCTGTACCGCTTTCCTATTGATTGCGTTTCGTCATAATCCACAGGGAAAAGCTGCGTGAGTTGTTGCGCAAGCGGCTTCGCAATCGATACCAATTCTTCTTTTTTCATCAGAGGAAGCACCGCAGCCTTTATTGGCGCAAGATGCGGCTTCAAGCGCAACACGATTCTTTTCTCTCCGTTCTCGTCAGCTTCTTCATCATATGCGGATAGCAATACAGCGAGAAACGTTCGATCCAACCCGAATGTTGGCTCGATAACATGCGGAGTATATTTTTCGCCGGAGACGGGATCGGTATACAGCAAGTCTTTTCCGGAATGCTTGCTATGGTTCATCAAATCAAAGTCGCTTCTGTATGCAAGGCCATACAACTCCTTCCGACCGAACGGATAGTCAAATTCAATATCCACCGTTCTACTCGAATAGTGTGCACGATCCTCTTCGGATACTTCCAGGTCATGAGTCCTTTGAGTATCGATTCCGCACTCCGCAACCCATGCATGCATTTCGTCCAGCCAATGCGTAAAGTACGTTTCCCACTGCGACGGATGAACGAAATATTCCAATTCCATTACATCAAATTCACGAAGGCGGAAAATAAAATTCCCGGGGGTTATTTCATTGCGAAACATCTTTCCCGCCTGCGCGATGCCGAACGGAATACGCTTTCGACTCGTT
>CAZSWB010000072.1:0-447 GCA_964610675.1 uncultured Candidatus Saccharibacteria bacterium | reverse complement strand
ACAGCACATGAGCAAAATCGACGAACATTGCCTGCGCCGTCTCCGGTCGCAGGTAGGCTTGCGAAGTAGCATCCTCTTTCGGACCGAGAAATGTTTTCAGCATCAGATTAAATGCAGCAGGATCCGTAAACGTTCCTGAATTTCCGCATTTTTGACACGGCGCGTTCGAATCGATTTGATCGGCGCGATACCGTTCATGACATGTCTTACACTCGACAAGCGGATCGGAAAACGTATCGATATGTCCGCTCGCCTCCCATACCTTCGGATTCATTATGAGAGCGCTATCGATGCCCACCACATCCAACCGAGACGTTACGAACTTCTTCCACCACGCCTGCTTGATGTTGTTTTTCAGTTCAACTCCCAACGGACCGTAATCCCAACTGTTAGCAAGCCCGCCGTAAATTTCGGATCCGGCAAATACAAACCCGCGCCGCTTGGCTA
>CAZSWB010000071.1:0-4920 GCA_964610675.1 uncultured Candidatus Saccharibacteria bacterium | reverse complement strand
TCGGTATCTCCGCAGCACTCGTGAACTTCATCATTGGTACTGTGGCGGTAGCGTAAGGTTGTTATCCGTACGCGGAATCAATAGCCCCGCAAATGCGGGGCTATTTGCTGTATACTTATTGGTATGCTGGATATGTTGCAAATATTGTTTATCTTGAATATTTGTTTTGTGCTCATTGTATTTCTTTTGGTTTTGCGATTGCAGAAGGCAGCATCCGTGTATACGTGGAATCCGGGAGATTTTGATCTTCAAGCTAAGCAGAAAATTATTATATTAAAATGCATTGTTACGATAGCGTTTGTGGCGCTTCTCGCTACAATATTGAACGCTTTTTTAGCATAAAAATACCGACATCCACACAAAAGTGTAAATGTCGGCGTTGTTCTGAAAGTGCTAACTATCTAGTGTTGTCGATGTCGAGAATGACTTCGACAATCACTTTCCCTTCTTCAATATTCGGAGTTTGAATCCGAAGAAAGGGATTCTTTGCCCATCTTGGTACGGAGTACGAACCATAAATGTTGGCTGCCTTGGAGACTATGTCACTATAGGCTTCTTGCAGCTTCCCATTCTCCATTACGCCGAAGAAGATCTGCCCCGGTTTTTGTTGGGTAACGCTTGGTTTGAGCGTTATTCCGTTCTCGTCAGCGAACCGGACGTAGATTTGCCACGGAGGTGAATCTGCTCTGGTGCCGAATTGAACTGTGCCCCAGTCATAGACTAGGCCCGCATCACAAACTTTGGTTGTTGCGATGCGGTGGTGCCCGGGAAGGGGCTCTACTTCGGCGTGGATGAGGTTTGAGATTGCTTCATACCGCTTATCCTTCACTCCTTTAACAAGAATTGCGCCACCTCCCGTTACTGATCCACTTTCTACGATAGGAAGTGAATTCTCGTGTCCGAGGTGAATAAAGCTTGCCTCTCCTCCTTTCGCATACAGTTTCACTTTCCCACCACTCCAATACCCGGGACAGACAATATTCACGCGCGATCCTCCTAGGAAGGCGATATTGAGTCCTGAGTACCGGGGAATTCCATCCAACGGAATGTCAAAATCGACTTCCGTTGGAAGAACCTTCCATCCGAGCTTTCGTGGGGAATTCACGAAGAACTGTACTCGATCCTCATTTTCAGTACGAGACCGAATACTTGGAACAACATAATATTGTTCCGATTTACCGATCCGTGCTTCAATGCTCGCCTTTGGTAGTTCCCAAAATATGTACGGGAGTACCCAAGGCCCAGCTACTAAGAGCAACCAGATGACGACGACCCAGGTTAGGATCGTCGAGAATTTGGGTGCTTTCCATGTCAAACCTTGAGTCCAAGACATCCATACCCGTTTCTTTGCTGGTTGGACCGTTTTTTTGGGTGATCGCCTCCATTTTCCATAGACCATCCATGATCCAAGGAAAACGACAATGCTGACAAAGATCAGTAACCCAATCAGAACGGGACGTTCCAATATCCATTCCATACTTCACCCCTTTCTAAGGTTGTGATGGAGGAGGTGCTTGTTTTTCCGGAGGTTGCTGCGAAGACTGTCGTGTCAACGCTGCTGCCCCGGCGTCTAGTAGTCCTAATCCCGCAACAAATGTTGCGTTTTTAGACGCTGCATCCGAAATTGCTTGCGCTGCAAGAACTTGTGTTGCCTGCTCACCACCATTGCGAACCGCGTCGGCCTTGTTCGTGATAGCTTGCGCAGTGCCTTCTGACAGAATAATCTCGGCCCTCTTTCGACCGAATGCACGCTCAACTCGACCTAATGCATTATATCTTTCCCTTGTTCCTGCGGAAATCGCTTTTGCAGCTTCCGTGTCGGTGGGAACGATATCCATTAGGTTGAAATCGTGTTTTCCACCGTATTGCTCCATATCGGGGCTAAGAAACCCTGCCCATTCGATGAGAGTGCCCTGGAGTTGATTAAGTAGAGCCGACTCGATCTGCTTTCGATTTCCTAACGCGACAGATAGCGGGAACTCCGGAAGTACTTGACTAAGAGCCTCGTCGATAGTTGGTTGCACCAACCTTGAGATAACCTCTGCAATTTTAAAGCAGTCTCGTTTATCGATTTCCACACCGTCGCGTGCCTGGTTTGCCCGATAGAATTCCATAGGAATTTGTCGGATAAGATCACTGTCCCCATCTCTACCAGAGATGAAGTCAACATTCTCAATGATCCGTACTAGTTGATCCAAGTCTTTTGGAAGTCGAATAGTTATCTCTAGGATACCTTTAACGGGCGTTGCATTTTCTAGGATTTTGCCATCGTTGGTCTTAACCTCACGCGTTATGCCATTAATCGGTTTTAGCGGAACGGTAAATGCGCTTACTGGCAAAAAGATTGCTTCTGTAAGCTGCGGAGGAAAGTTCAGTACAATGTGGGTACCAGCAATACCACGCGTGGTATTTCCCGATCTCGCATCAAGTTTGTCGATGTCACCATTAAACGTCGACAAAATCATTGTTGCGGGTCGTATTATTGACAGCGAAGCAAGAAAAGCAAAAAACGCAATCAGTGCCATACCCGCACTCCAAGCGGTCATTTCTATAGGCCCTACAAGCATTAACAGCAAGAGGCCAGTGACCCAAAGTGCTCCGTACAAGAACAGAATGAGCGCCGTGATCTTAAATCGAGGTGAAGTCAGTCGTCGGATTAACCGCATGATAACATTCATGTCATATTCCTTCTAAATTGGAAATGTTCATTCAATTACAGTATTTGAGGTACACCCTCAATTGCTTACTATATACCTAAAAGTACGGTTCTGTCAAGTGTTAATTATATAGGGATGTATGTATCCTGTATTTCAGGCGGATGTGGCGGAATTGGTATACGCGCATGGCTTAGGACCATGTGGGGAAACCCGTGGAGGTTCGAGTCCTCTCATCCGCACTAACACGAAAAACAGAGTCAAATGGCACGAGAACGGCTTTAGAATGCTTATACACCCTCATGTATTCTTGCCCTATTTTTTCCCAAGAAAAGTGGTTTTTTGCCCGTGTTTTGGCAGCGGTGTTTAGGGGATGCTTGAGGATGCCCTGCTGGAGCAATGTTTTGAGCTGGATGAGATCGTCACATACGTAGTATTTCGCGGTTGTGCCGAAGAGTTCTTCATGTAAAGGGTCAGTGGTTGCGATGATCATTCGTCCAGAATCCATAGCCTGTAAAGCAAGGCTATTGTAAGACGGATCTGTGCTAATCACACAAGCGGCTTGGCGAACAAGCGATTGAGCGCCTCTGCTCATCATAGGGAGGTTTATGCTCTTGTATCCAGCATATGTTTTGTTCGAAAATAGCACGAGCTTCTTCTTTGTTTTTAGTGTTTTATATATCTTAGCAATCTGCTTTATATCATCGCTATGTGTGGCAAGAACCACTACGTATTGCTCTTTACGCAGCCCATAAGTCGCAGGGCGAATATCCGGTAATACGGGCATTGTATATCCGTCCGGAATGTATTCGGATTTTACGGAAGACGTTGCAAGGAGGTGGTACTGTATAGTCCTATTCGGAGTACAAATACTATCAAATTTTTTCGTAATTTGCGGGAGCGTTTTTTGAAACAGCCACTGAAGTACAGAGTTCGAAATTGTCGGAAGCGTTGCAATCGTCCATACGGTCGAGGTGTTTTTAAGGAAAGGGAGCACGAAGCGCAGAGCTAATCCAGCTTTCCATCCGTGAACATGTATTGTGTCCGGTTTCGTGAAGAACGTGCCTATGCTATGCCCACTCATGAGCATTTCATGCTTAAGTGCCTCGATTCTGTTTTCTGCAGTGTGTTTTCCTGAAAAATAAATATGCATAACATGCTACCCTAGCACAAAGAATGGAACTTGACAAGTGTTCTGCATTATGCACATAATGCAGCGTTCTGAACTAATATTCGATTGAACGTTTACAACCCTAGTTATATAGAAAGGGAAAAGATGACCGAAAAGCCTAATGACGAAGTCGCGGGTACGGAATCTGTGGATACGGAAACTCCCACGACTTCGGAGTCTCCAGAAGCGCCACCCCTTGATACGGATAAATCAAAGGAAAAGCAGAGGGTAAGGATGCTACGAAGGGGTGATGATCTGTATACGGAAATTTACGATCTTCAGCATGCCCTAGCTCCACGGGAGCGAAAAGGTCCAGGAGAACTTCTTTCGCTCACTGTCGCGGATGCCAAGAAGTGGCGAGACAACGTGCGACAGAAAGCCGACGAAGCCCAGAAAGAACGAGAAGCGATCTTTCGGGAAAGGATTGACGCAGCCGTTGGGCAAAGGGTGGGCACTTTGGTCCAGCACTTTGAGCATCAGTTTGATGCTTTTAAGGAAGAGGTCGAGGAAAAGTTTTCCAGCTTAAGGGAAAGTATCGCTCAGCGATCAAAGGTTGACGATGAAGAGTCGAAACCTGTTCATTCTGTAAGGAGGCATGTTTGGCGCTGGATCATGGCCGTTGCGGCTCTGATCGTTGTCGCTATCGCAGCCTTTGTGCTTTTCGGGCCATTCAGCGGCTACGAAAAGATGCGAAATGCGATAAACTTGGGCGGAGCTTCACGCTCTGAACCCTCTACCACAAGTGTTGAAGATGATTCTCTCCAGCAGGCGTTGGAGAGACTGAATAGTTCTCTAAAGGGAGATGAATAATGAAAAATTCGCTGATCGTGTGCGTATGTTTGGCGTTGTCCGGCTGTGCTGGGAGCAACGGCGAAGTTGGCGGCTCCCAGGACGAGGCAATGAAAGCCGTGCTTAATGCTCAGGCAGAGCAACATAAGCTTCTGATGGAGATCAAGAATAGTCAAAAAGGGAAGGAGTTTCGCGACTTGTCGATGGCAATTCCGATCGGCGATGGAATACTTAGGATTGTTGCTCCAAGCGATGACGAGGGCGGCACGTATTCTCCGTCAGAGATAGCTCAGTCCATTATCGACG